>NZ_JBQHUO010000047.1:0-329 GCF_052065125.1 Collinsella sp. HCP28S3_G2 | reverse complement strand
GCGTCTCGAACCGCGGGTGCGGCTCGCGGCCGCCCGCGCCCCCGAAGGGCACGTCGCGGGCCCGGCACCAGGCGGTGAAGGCGCCGTACCCGGGCAGCCCCTCCCCGCGGCCCTCGCGCAGGAACGCGTAGACGGCCATCTTGGTCATCCCGGGCAGCTGGGCCTTCGAGCGGATCACCTCCTCGAGCGGGTCGAAGGCGCTGCCCCTCGCGGACCTGCCGTCGGCGGCGGACTCGCCCTCCCGCCAGTACTTGGCGACCGTGTGCCGGTCCATGCCGTGCCTCCTCGCGATCTCGCTGAAGTTCGGCTTCGCGCCGGACCCCCTGTAG
>NZ_JBQHUO010000046.1:0-330 GCF_052065125.1 Collinsella sp. HCP28S3_G2 | reverse complement strand
ACGCCTGCGCGTCTCATCCGGTCCGACCGGGCCGCGCGGCAAGGAGATATATTGCCAGACCGGAGGGGCCCCGGGGGCGGGAATCACGCACTCCATATTTTGTTCACAAATGAACCAGAGGGCCCTGGAATCCGACAGGGTCTAATCGACGATCATATATCTCAGACAGACCGTATGACCTCGGTGTTTATGCTGTCCGATGTATACGTATCGGTTATATACCTGTTTGTGTCAAGCTCGGGCTTTCAATTGAGGCAGCGGTTCTTTTCACACGTGGCAAGGAAAGGTTTCAGGTTTGGCAAAGGCGTGCCTCTTTCTCTCTTTGGCTTT
>NZ_JBQHUO010000045.1:0-348 GCF_052065125.1 Collinsella sp. HCP28S3_G2 | reverse complement strand
GAGATGGACACCGTCGAGGGGGCCCGGGAGGACTCCGCCTGCCTGCTCACGCTGCTGCACCGCCCCAGCAGGCTCCAGCTCGCGCTGCCGCTGGAGGAGAAGACCGCCGGGTGCGTCGCGGACGCCCTGGAGGGCGTCCGGGCCATCCTCGGCGCCGACGGGACGCGCCGCGTGTTCCGCGCCGTCCTCACCGACAACGGCGCCGAGTTCTCCGACGAGGCGGCGATCGCGGCGCTGCTCGGCGAGGGGCCGGGCGAGACGAGGCTGTTCTACTGCGACCCCAGGCGCAGCGACCAGAAGGGCGCCTGCGAGCGCAACCACGTCGAGATCAGGAAGCTGCTGCCCAAG
>NZ_JBQHUO010000044.1:0-535 GCF_052065125.1 Collinsella sp. HCP28S3_G2 | reverse complement strand
CTCGGCGAGGGGCCGGGCGAGACGAGGCTGTTCTACTGCGACCCCAGGCGCAGCGACCAGAAGGGCGCCTGCGAGCGCAACCACGTCGAGATCAGGAAGCTGCTGCCCAAGGGCGCCGGGATCAGGTTCGACCGGCTCGCCCCGGCCGACCTGGCGCTGGCCATGTCGCACGTGAACTCCGAGCCCCGCGGCGCGCTCGGCTTCGCGACGCCCGCGCGCGCCTTCAGGGCGATGCTCGGGGAGGACGCGGCGGCGCTGCTGGACGCCTACGGCGTGGGGGACGTGCCGCTCGGCGATCTCGACCTGACGCCGGGGCTCATCGAGAGGGCGCGCGCAGAGAGGGGCGATGCCCCGCTGGCCTAGCCTAGGAGAAAAAACGGAATAGACGGACCGACCGTCCGGCTGAGTCTGGGAAGAGGTGCCGGGCGGCGGGCGGGGCATGGCCACCGGACCCATCGAAACACATCTCCACCATTCCTTCAACTGGGAAAATGGCGCCCCCGGGGCCCGAGAGGGGCCGCGGGGGCGTTCGGTT
>NZ_JBQHUO010000043.1:0-559 GCF_052065125.1 Collinsella sp. HCP28S3_G2 | reverse complement strand
GCAACGGTAGGCCTAGCTGGTCGGCATGCCTTTGCCTTTTCTGAAATTTTTCGTTTCCGTAGATGAAAAGAATGGGTGCCGCACTAGCAACAATCAGATTGCCCTAAACATATATACCCAAACCAGAATTAAATAGCACCTAGGAGATAGATTGCGACGGTTCCCCTTATAAAGCCTTTGCGCGACAAAGGACCCCGCCAGACAGCGCTGGAGCCCCATTAGTGTGCAATCCTAGCCGAAAGACGTGAAACGCGAGAAAAGATTGATTTGTAATCTAAATTGGCAGATCCATCTAGGAAATACGCAACCAGCCAAAGGAGCGTTCCTAAGTGCGGACTGTAAAGAACGAGTCCCAAAAACAGGCCTCGAAAAGAATCAACCCACTTCATATGCTATTGCGACTTCAGAATAAAGAAATCAACTATCTAGAGCCACGGATCAATACAAACGCAAAAAAGGGGGAGGCCGCGAGGCCTCCCCCTTCCCAGTCCAAGCGCACGGCTCGGTGCCGTCCACCGGTCAGCGGCGCCCTGGCCTCCCACGGGCTGGCCCCGCAGTA
>NZ_JBQHUO010000042.1:0-572 GCF_052065125.1 Collinsella sp. HCP28S3_G2 | reverse complement strand
AGGCAAAGCCAAAGAGAGAAAGAGGCACGCCTTTGCCAAACCTGAAACCTTTCCTTGCCACGTGTGAAAAGAACCGCTGCCTCAATTGAAAGCCCGAGCTTGACACAAACAGGTAGGACTCGCCGCGGAACTGGACGAGCCTCCCGTGGTGGACGATGCGGTCGATCACGGCGGCGGCCATCTGGTCGTCCCCGAACACCGACCCCCACCTGCTGAACTCCAGGTTCGTGGTGATTACCACCGACTGCCTCTCGTATGCGTCGGCGAAGACCTGGAAGAGCAGCCTCGCCCCGTCCGCGTCGAGCGGGAGGAACCCGAGCTCGTCGATGACGAGCAGGCGGGCCTTGCCGATGAGCGCGGCCTCCCGGTCGAGCCTCCCGTCGTCGCGGGCGCGCCTCAGTCGCATCACGAGCGAGGACGCCGTGAAGAAGCGCGCCTCGAGCCTCCTCTCGCACGCCAGCGCTGTTTTTGATAGCTTTTATTTTTAGGAAATCACGAGATAAAAGTTTCGGGTTTCACGACGATTGTTTCGCCTCATAAGCAAAGGCGCCGACCACCTCCAACGGATGGCC
>NZ_JBQHUO010000041.1:0-594 GCF_052065125.1 Collinsella sp. HCP28S3_G2 | reverse complement strand
CCTTGAGTATCAACTTTATCCGAACACCTCCCACATTCATCCGTACATGTGCGGATGAATGTGGGAACCCGATACCCTGAGGGCCGGATCGGCCGGCCCCGGGAGATCGGAGGACGGCATGTCCGGAAAGAAGAAGAGCGGCTCCGCAAGGGCGGTCCCGAGGGCCTACGGAAGGCTCACGAGGCACGAGCGGGACACGGTCCAGAGGATGCTGGAGCGCAGGGCGTCGTGCAGGGAGATCGCGAGGGAGCTGGGCAGGTCGCCCTCGACGGTGAGCGCCGAGGTGGCGTCGCACAGGTTCGTGACGGCGCCGAAGGCCAGGCGCGGCGAGCGCGTGGACGC
Source organism: Collinsella sp. HCP28S3_G2 (assembly GCF_052065125.1). NCBI lineage: Bacteria > Bacillati > Actinomycetota > Coriobacteriia > Coriobacteriales > Coriobacteriaceae > Collinsella > Collinsella sp. HCP28S3_G2. Next base: position 252 of record NZ_JBQHUO010000041.1, on the reverse strand, counting down.
CTCCGCCGACCTGTCGGCGGCCTGCCCGCGCCTGGCGGCGTGGCCGCGATGCTGCAACGGCTGCGGCCGGTACCGCGCGATCGGCTGCAAGCGCCGCCCCCACGTCTTCTACGAGGCCCGGGCCGCGCAGCTGTGCGCCGACTCGGTCCTCGTCTCGTCCAGGCGCGGGATAGACGCCGACGAGCCCGCCGCGGCGGCCAGGCTGGAGGCGATAAGGGACTGCCTGCGCCGGGGGCTGTCGCCCGAGCAGAT
>NZ_JBQHUO010000040.1:0-706 GCF_052065125.1 Collinsella sp. HCP28S3_G2 | reverse complement strand
ACCGGGACGCCGGGCTCCACGAGCTCGAGGGTGCCGTGGAAGAAGTCGGCCGAGGTGATGTAGCGGGTGCGCTTCCACTGCATCTCCTCGAGGATGCACATCGAGAACAGGATCGTCTCGCCCCACAGGGCGCCGGAGCCGATGAACATGGTGTAGGGGGCCAGGGCGTACTTCTTGGCGAGCTCCTCGGCGCGCGGCTCGAAGCGCTTGCGGATATCGAGCATGTCCTTCCAGATGTCCTTGGTCTGCTCGATGAACAGGTCGAACTTGGGGAAGCAGCCGCGGCGGTTGAGCAGGCGCAGGCCGAAGCAGTCGGCGAGGTAGTAGCCCTTCTCGCAGCCGCCCGAACCATGGTCGGAAGCCATGGCGACGCAGTTCTCGGCGCCGACGGCCTGGCCGATCGGGCCCTCGGGCTTGGTCATGGCGTAGACGCGCACGCCCATGCCCTTCATCTTCTTGACGGCCTCGAGGACCTCGGGGGTGGTGCCGGACTCGGAGGCGGTGAGCACGACGGACTTCTCGGTCATGCGCTTGTGGCCGGAGACGTTCCACTCGGCGGCGTGGATCAGGTAGACCTCGAGGTCGCGGTCGCCGAACTTGTTCATGAGGTACTCGAGCTGCATGAGCTCGTCCCAGGTGCCGCCGACGCCCATCAGGAACACGGCGTCGTAGCCCTCGTCGGCGACCTTGTCGGCGAGCGCGGTCA
>NZ_JBQHUO010000039.1:0-780 GCF_052065125.1 Collinsella sp. HCP28S3_G2 | reverse complement strand
CGACGGTTTGGCCATCGGTCCCCTTTCGCTCGCCGCTACTCGGGGAGTCTCGAGATTGATTTCCTCTCCTCCGGGTACTTAGATGTTTCAGTTCCCCGGGTTGTCCTCCCCCCGCCTATGTGTTCAGCGGGGGGATATCCGTACCTCTACGGATGGGTTCGCCCATTCGGAGACCCCCGGGTCGAAGGATGTGTGCTCCTCGCCGGGGATTATCGCAGCTTGCCGCGTCCTTCATCGGCTCCCTGTGCCAAGGCATCCGCCGTGCGCCCGTGGTATCTTGCGGGACCGCTCCGGGCCCGCGGGATATCCACGTGTCGCTAATATAAATTAATCGATATCATGAATAGCGCTCTCATGTCGCAATTCGGGTATCTCATACCGCGGCACAGCAAGTTTCACTGTGCTCGCGATCAGATGCTCCTCACTCATCAATGAGTGAATTCCTCTTGTTTGGATCGGATGAATGATTGCTATCATTCTTGATTTAATCGCAGAAAAGAATCGAGTCTGGAAGAGGATACTCTTCCATCTCTCTCCTATCGCTATGCGGCTCTCAAGGTACGCGGGTGCGACCCCGGGGACCGGGTGCTGCGGGGACGTATCCGGGCCAGACATCCACCGGACGGGCTCCTGCCCTCCATTCGAGTTAAGTTGATCTCTCTAAGAATGTATCTCCCTAGAAAGGAGGTGATCCAGCCGCACCTTCCGGTACGGCTACCTTGTTACGACTTCACCCCCCTCACCCTCCACACCTTCGGCGCCTCCCCCCTCTCGGTTGGG
>NZ_JBQHUO010000038.1:0-1048 GCF_052065125.1 Collinsella sp. HCP28S3_G2 | reverse complement strand
GTTATCTTGACCAGGTGGCAGTGGTGGCACACCCTGTCCGCGATCGCGCTCGCCGCCACGTCGTCCCCGAACACCCTGCCCCAGCCGCTGATCCCCACGTTGGTGGTGATGATCGTCGAGCGCTGCTCGTAGCGCGTCGATATCAGCTGGAACAGCAGGTCCGCGCCCGCGCTGCCGACGTCGAGGTAGCCGAGCTCGTCGATGATCAGCAGCCTCGAGTGGGCGTAGTACCTGAGCCTCTTCTTGAGGATGCCGCGCGACGAGGCGTCCTCCAGGTCCTCGACGAGCCGGGCGCAGTCCACGAACCTGACCTCGCGCCCCGCCCTGACCGCCTCGATGCCCAGCGCGACGGCGAGGTGCGTCTTGCCCACGCCGGGGCTCCCCACGAACAGGACGTTCTCGGCCCGCTCGACGAACCTCAGGGTCGCGAGCTCCTCGATCTCGGCGCGCGGGACCGAGGGCTGGAAGTCCCAGTCGAAGTCCGCCAGCCCCTTGACGTAGGGGAACCCCGACGACCGTATGCGCTGGCTGGTGATCCTGACCTCCCGGGCGGCGACCTCGACGCGCGTCATCTCCTCGAGGGCGGAGGCGAAGCCCCGCTCGCCCGCGGCGACCATCCTCACGTAGTCGGGCAGGGACGCCGCCATCTCGTGCAGCCCGAGCGCGGAGAGGTTCGCCTGCGCCCTGATCGAGGGGCTGCCCTCCGCGACGGCGCCCATCACGCCCCTCCGAGCGAGTCGAGCAGCGCGAGGTTGGCGCGCGCGGCCTCGGCGATGTCCGCGTCGGCCAGGCCCCGCTTCCCCTCGAGGGCCTGCCCGTAGTGGTCGGGGTCGTAGTTGATGGGCCTCGACGGCCCGGACGCGGCGTCGTGGACGGCGACCTCCTCGCCGGCCATCCTCACCACGACCTGGCCGCCGGGCATCGCCACGACGCTCACGCGCCGGCCGATGCAGCGCCTGGGCACGGACCACTCCCTGCCGGCGGCCCTGACGAGCATGGTCGGCGGGACGGTCTGGACGCTCACGTCGCCCACCATCGACTCGAGGAG
>NZ_JBQHUO010000037.1:0-1053 GCF_052065125.1 Collinsella sp. HCP28S3_G2 | reverse complement strand
TACGCCAGCACGCCGAAGAACGCGCCGACGATGCCCACGGCCATGGTGGCCACGATCAGCACCATGGGGTTGATCTTCTTGGACAGCAGCCAGTAGTACAGCCAGAAGGCGAGCATGCCGAGCATGCCGGGCATGATGCCGTCCAGGATGTCCTGGAGGGTCTGGGCGTCCTCGCCCGAGCCGATGGCCACCGGGATGCTGGCCCAGAACATGTCCTTGCACATGGCGCCCACGACCATGACGCCCACGATTCCCACGCAGGTCATGATCTTCTGCATGAGGCCGGTCCTCTGGGCCTCGTCCAGGAAGCCCACGCCCAGCTCGTAGCCCTTGACGGCGCCCCAGATGCGCAGCGCGAAGCCGGGGACGTTGTAGATGAGCAGGAAGGCGATGGGGCCGAAGGGGTTGCCGGCCTGGCACAGGCTGATGCCCACCGCGGCGGCGACCACGCGCAGCGTCGACAGGAAGATGGAGTCGCCGATGCCGGACAGCGGACCCATGAGGGCGGCCTTGACGTCGTTGACGCTCTCGGGCTCGATCTCGCCGCGGGCGACCTTCTCCTCCATGGCCATCGCGATGCCGCCGACGAACGGGGCGAACTGGACGGTGATGTTGAAGAACGCGCAGTGGCGGTGCAGGGCCTCGGCGTAGTCGTCGGGGCGGCCGGCGTAGATCTTCTTGAGCATGTTGGCGACCATCAGGCAGAAGGCGATGTTCATCTGCTTGTAGTAGGTCCAGGAGAACTCCATGCCCAGGGCGCCGGTGTTGACGGCGCTCTTGATGAGGTCGGAGCGCGTGATCTTGTTCTCGGGACTAGAAGTCATCGTCCTCATCCCCTTCCGCGGAGAGCTGGGGCTGGGCTCCGCCCAGGCCGAGCAGGTCGAACTTGTCGATGCCGATGATGATGGCGATCAGGGCGACGCCCAGGACGGGCACGTTGGCGTAGGAGCACAGCAGGAAGCCCAGGAAGTAGAAGGGCACGAGCTGCTTGGTGAGCACCAGGCGGCCGAGCATGGCGAAGCCCATGGCAGGCAGGATGTTGGCGGCAACGCC
>NZ_JBQHUO010000036.1:0-1258 GCF_052065125.1 Collinsella sp. HCP28S3_G2 | reverse complement strand
ATGATGGGAAGATCGGACAGTTAGCGAAGAAAGGGTGCGGCACCTTTGCAAAACGGTGAAACCCGAAAGAAATTAGTCGTGAAATCCTAAATTTAGTTGTTGTGAAAAACACCAGCGCGCAGAGCGCCGACGCCATGTGCGTCTTGCCGGTGCCGACGTCGCCCATGAGCACGAGGTCCTCCCTGCGCTCGACGAAGTCTAGCGCGAGCAGCGACTCGCGCCCCATGCCCTCCGGCCACGACACGGCCGACCAGTCGTAGCCGTCGAAGGTCTTGGGCGCCGGCAGCGCGCAGCGCCTGAGCAGCGACTCGCGCCCCATGCCCTCCGGCCACGACACGGCCGACCAGTCGTAGCCGTCGAAGGTCTTGGGCGCCGGCGGCGCGCAGCGCCTGAGCAGCGTCGCGCGCTTCGAGGCCTCGCGGCTGGACCTCTCCGCCTCGAGGTAGCCCGCCAGGTACCCCGCCTGTTTCGGGGTGCCGAGCCTCGACCACTCCTCCGGGACGGCGGTGGTGGGCGAGCTGGATTGGCTACACTGATGTGGACAGTTCCGGGAGGGGCGCGGGAGACGGGAGGGCCGTATATGAGGGACCCCAGGCACCCGAGGCATTTCACCGACGAGTTCAAGAGGCAGATAGTCGACCTCTACAACGCCGGCAAGCCCAAGCGCGAGGCCATGGACGAGTACGACCTCGGCAAGAGCACCGTGGAGAGGTGGATCAAGTCGATAAACGCGACCGGCTCGCCGCGCGCCGCGGACAACCGCACGCCCGAGCAGAACCGGATCCTGGAGCTCGAGCGCGAGAACCGCAGGCTCCGGATGGAGGTCGACGTCTTAAAACAAGCGGCGCTGATATACGCTCGAAAGTGAGGGCCATAGCGGCCAACGAGGGCCGCTGCCCCATATCGGCGCAGCGCGGGCTCCTCGGCGTCGCGAGGTCGACGCACTGCTCCATGCGCTCGCGGGCCGACCGGCCCGCCGCGCCGGACCCCGCCGCGCCGGCCGTGGTCGCGGCCCACGCCGCCAGCAAGGTGTTAGCGTCAATCTATTTTTCACCAGTTTCGCTAAACAGGCGCGCCGTTCGCGCAAAGGCGGTTTCACCGGTTGCGCTAACGTATTTTCACCGATTCCGGTCACGGCTCGACGGGGCCGTCCCTCGGCAGGTCCTTCAGCCTGTAGGACCTGCCGGTTATCTTGACCAGGTGGCAGTGGTGGCACACCCTGTCCGCGATCGCGCTCGCCGCCACGTCGTCCCCGAAC
>NZ_JBQHUO010000035.1:0-1331 GCF_052065125.1 Collinsella sp. HCP28S3_G2 | reverse complement strand
GGGCCCTCGGGTTCGAGGAGCCCAGGGCCTGCTACGAGAGCGGCCCCACCGGCTTCCACATGGCGCGCGAGCTGCGCGCGCTCGGCCTCGACTGCGCCGTGGCCGCCGTCTCCAAGATGCAGAGGCCGGCGGCGGACGCGCGCCGCAAGAACGACCGGCGCGACGCCGAGTTCATCGCCCGCATGCTCGCCACCCACAACATCGTGGAGGTCCCGCTGCCCGATGCGGCCGTCGAGGCCGCCCGGGACCTCGACCGCGCCCTCGACGACGCCACGGCGGAGTACCGCCGCGCCAGGCAGCGCCTCAACATGTTCCTGATCAGGCTGGGCCACGTCTGGGACGAGCGCAACGCCGACGGGACGAGGAGGGGATCCTGGACGCGCGCCCACTGGAGGTGGATATCCGGGATCAGGCTCGAGGGGCCCCAGCGCGACGTGCTCGAGTACTACGTCACGGCCGCGAGGTGCGCGGAGTCGGACCGCCGGCAGCTCGAGAAGAAGGTGCTCGCCCTCGCCCGGACCGACCGGTGGCGCCCGGCCGTCGAGGCGCTCTCCTGCATCAAGGGAATCGACACCCTGACGGCCTTCAGGCTCGCAGCCGAGGCGGGCTCCTTCACGAGGTTCCGGACGGCCCCGGCCTTCGCGAGCTGGTGCGGGCTGGTCCCGTCGGAGCGCTCGAGCGGCGAGACCGAGCGGCGCGGCGGGATAACCAAGACGGGCAACCGGCTCGCCAGGACGGCGCTGGTGGAGTCGGCGTGGCACTACCTGACGTGCACGCCCCGCCCGAAGGCCCCGGCGCCCGGCGCGGACGTCCCCGCGGCGATCCGGGCGCGCGCCGACGACTGCACCGCCAGGCTCTGCCGCCGCCGCGAGGCGCTGGCGGCGGCGGGCAAGAGCCCGTGCAAGGCAAACGCCGCCGTCGCGCGCGAGCTCGCCTGCTGGGTCTGGGAGATCGGGCGCCGGGCGGAGGGGACCCTCGGCTGACCCCGTCGGACAACAAGCCTCCCGCCGGGAGGGCCCGCGCCTCGACGCATCGCCGGCGCGCGTTCACGACCCTTTTTTGGGCAGCCCAAGGCAAGGGCCGCGCCCGTGAACAAGACTGGTTTCGGACGAGCGCGCCGGACGGAGAATCGAAATGCGGTGGGGTGCGCGGACATACCGGGCTGACCGCCGGCAGCGCGCCCGCAAGAGCCCGCGGATATTAGCTTGCCAGGCAAGCGTCGACTAAACGTGCAGCGTGCGCGGGCCCTCCCGACGGGAAACGAAAAAGCCCGGTTTAAAACCGGGCCCGAACAAACACGCCTATTGACAATGGCTTTCTCATATTAAAAG
>NZ_JBQHUO010000034.1:0-1350 GCF_052065125.1 Collinsella sp. HCP28S3_G2 | reverse complement strand
GGCGGCGGGCGGGGCATGGCCACCGGACCCATCGAAACACATCTCCACCATTCCTTCAACTGGGAAAATGGCGCCCCCGGGGCCCGAGAGGGGCCGCGGGGGCGTTCGGTTAACTGCGGGAGCGAGCCATCAGCTCAATGTGTTCGGCTGAGATCGGAAATCAACCTACATTTTGTCGGCGGTCATGCACGCCGACGAACGCAACCGGGCTATGTCCGAGGCGCTGGGAGAGGACGTGTACCACTACCACCTCCATGTGGTCTATATCCCGGTGGTGGAGAAGGAGATACGATGGACAAAGCGGTGTAAGGACAAATCCCTGGTGGGCAAGGTCAAAGAAACCGTTATGCAGGTCAGCATGAGCAAAAAGTGGGCGTCCCGGCCCGCAGTAGACGAGGCTACCGGGGAGCCATTACGAACAGCAAAGGGCAAGCCTGTGCTGAGAAAGTCGTACAGCGTCTTGCAGGATGATTTCTTTCAGCAGATGCGCTCCGCTGGCTACACGGACTTGGAGCGTGGAGAGCGTGGCAGTTCCGAGGAACATCTGACGGTCACGCAGTTCAAGGTGAAGTGTGAACAGGAGCGGCTTGCACAGCTTCAGGAGGCGGCTGTGCTGGCCCAGGCCGAGGTTGACCGAAAGAACAGGGAGGCGGCAGCTGCCGAGAAGAAAGCGGCCCAGGCCAAGGCCAAACTAAACGATGTGGCCCCCATGCTGAAAGGCATGGAGAAGCTGGCGGAGGAATTTTCCAGCGACCCGGAACAGGTCTTGCCAGAAGCGGGACCGCTGGAATCGGCCAGGGCCTACCGGGAGAAAAAGGCCAAGCCCTTATGGGCGAAGATCGTCAAGGTACTGCGATCTGTCTACCGGGCCTACTGCGACCTCAAATCCAAATTTGAGCGGCTGCAAGCGGACTATGGCCGGGAGGTCAGCAAAAATAGTTCCCTGTCAGAAAGGATTTACGAGGTCTGCGCCGAGCGAGACAGCCTAAAGGGAAAGGTCAGAGACTATGAGCGGGTCAGGCGGGCCATTGGCACGGAACAGGCGGACAGAATATTAGAGGCCGCTTACCAGCAGGAACAGGCTGAAAAGGAACGGAAACGGGCCGCAAGGCAAAAAACAAGGGTAGGCGCACGGTAATCACCAAAACCGGAGGGTGTTCCAGTGAATGCCCTCCTGATTTATTGGTTGATTTCCGATCTCAGCCGAACACATTGAGCTGACGGCACGCTCCCGCAGTCAACCGAACGCCCCCGCGGCCCCTCTCGGGCCCCGGGGGCGCCATTTTCCCAGTTGAAGGAATGGTGGAGATGTGTTTCGATGGGTCCGGTGGCCATGCCCCGCCCGCCGCC
>NZ_JBQHUO010000033.1:0-1453 GCF_052065125.1 Collinsella sp. HCP28S3_G2 | reverse complement strand
TGAACTGCACCCCAAAACTTGGACGGCTTAAATAAGAACTACGCCGCAAGGGGCTGGTTCCGGAACTCCTCCGGGGTCAGCCCCTTCAGTTTAACCTGCCTTCGCCTCGTGTTCCAATGGGCGACGTACGCGTCCAGGTCCGCCTTGAAGGACTCGAAGTCGGGCCATGTCCTTCCCCGGAAGAACTCGTCCTTCATGTGGCCGAAGACCTGCTCGGTGGCGCCGTTGTCGATGCAGTTGCCCTTTCTGGACATGCTCTGGACGATCCCGGCGTCCTTCAGCCTCCCGCACCATGCGGCGTGCTGGTACTGCCAGCCCATGTCGCTGTGGAGCACCGGCGTCGCGCCCTCGGGCATCTTCGCCAGCAGCTGGTCGAGCAGCTCGGCCTGCTGCGCCATGTCCGGTCTGGTCGACGTCGACCACGCGACTATCTCCTTGCTGCCGAAGTCGTACACCGGCGCGAAGTAGGCCTTGCCCCAGGGCTGCTTGAACTCGGTGACGTCGGTGCCCATCTTCTGCCACGGCCCGTCGGCGGCGAAGTCGCGCCCGATGACGTTCTCGAACGTCTCGCCCACGACCCCCCTGTACGAGTTGTACCTATGGTAGTCGGTCTCGCGGCGGATGCCGCAGCGGACCCCCATCTCCCGCATCATCTTGAGCACGGTCTTGTTGGCTATGCGCGCGCCCAGCTCGGCGCGCAGGCACATGGCGACCTGGCGGTGGCCGCACCCGTTGGCCGTGCGCGAGAAGATCTCCGCCACCGCGTCCCGCAGCTCCGGGCGCGTCGGCCTGGCCGGGTGCGACAGCGCGTAATAGTAGCTGGACCGGGCCAGGCCGGCGCATTCCAGCAGGCTCCCCAGCTTCCACCCCTCCGCGCGCAGGGCGCTCACGGCCTCGACCTTCGCCCTGGTCAGAGCCCGTCCCTCTCGACCAGGGCACGCAATTTTTTTAGGTAGGCCACCTCGGTCTCGAGCCTTCGGCAGCGCTCCTCGAGCTCCTGCTCGCGGGTGCGCCCGCGCGACTTGGGGCCGGACCCCTTCGGCCTGCCCCTGGGCTTGGGCCTGAGCGCCTCGGCGCCGCCCTCGCGGTAGAGCGCGCACCATCTCTTGAGCGGCGCCAGGGACATGACCCCGAACGCCTTCATGGCGTCCTGCTTGCCCATGCCGCCGTCGACCACGGCCGAGGCGGCGGCGACCTTCTGCTCGTATGTGTACCTGGTCTGCTTGCCGTCCATGGATAGCAGCACCTCGCTTCCGAACGACCGGTATACGTAGAGCCATTGTCTCACGGTGTTTCGCGGGACCGACAGCGCCTTCGCCGCCGACTCGAAGCCGTGCCCTCGCTCGAAGAGCCCGATCGCCGCCTTCCTGGCCACGATGTCGTGTTTCACTCTCAAGTCGACACGCATAAAAAGCCTCCCATTTCTCGTGTCCAAGAAATGGGAGGCAGTTCA
>NZ_JBQHUO010000032.1:0-1519 GCF_052065125.1 Collinsella sp. HCP28S3_G2 | reverse complement strand
TTTGGACGGAGAGTTCGATCCTGGCTCAGGATGAACGCTGGCGGCGCGCCTAACACATGCAAGTCGAACGGCACCTATCTTCGGATAGAAGCGAGTGGCGAACGGCTGAGTAACACGTGGAGAACCTGCCCCCTCCCCCGGGATAGCCGCCCGAAAGGACGGGTAATACCGGATACCCCCGGGTGCCGCATGGCGCCCGGGCTAAAGCCCCGACGGGAGGGGATGGCTCCGCGGCCCATCAGGTAGACGGCGGGGTGACGGCCCACCGTGCCGACAACGGGTAGCCGGGTTGAGAGACCGACCGGCCAGATTGGGACTGAGACACGGCCCAGACTCCTACGGGAGGCAGCAGTGGGGAATCTTGCGCAATGGGGGCAACCCTGACGCAGCGACGCCGCGTGCGGGACGGAGGCCTTCGGGTCGTAAACCGCTTTCAGCAGGGAAGAGACGAGACTGTACCTGCAGAAGAAGCCCCGGCTAACTACGTGCCAGCAGCCGCGGTAATACGTAGGGGGCGAGCGTTATCCGGATTCATTGGGCGTAAAGCGCGCGTAGGCGGCCCGGCAGGCCGGGGGTCGAAGCGGGGGGCTCAACCCCCCGAAGCCCCCGGAACCTCCGCGGCTTGGGTCCGGTAGGGGAGGGTGGAACACCCGGTGTAGCGGTGGAATGCGCAGATATCGGGTGGAACACCGGTGGCGAAGGCGGCCCTCTGGGCCGAGACCGACGCTGAGGCGCGAAAGCTGGGGGAGCGAACAGGATTAGATACCCTGGTAGTCCCAGCCGTAAACGATGGACGCTAGGTGTGGGGGGACGATCCCCCCGTGCCGCAGCCAACGCATTAAGCGTCCCGCCTGGGGAGTACGGCCGCAAGGCTAAAACTCAAAGGAATTGACGGGGGCCCGCACAAGCAGCGGAGCATGTGGCTTAATTCGAAGCAACGCGAAGAACCTTACCAGGGCTTGACATATGGGTGAAGCGGGGGAGACCCCGTGGCCGAGAGGAGCCCATACAGGTGGTGCATGGCTGTCGTCAGCTCGTGTCGTGAGATGTTGGGTTAAGTCCCGCAACGAGCGCAACCCCCGCCGCGTGTTGCCATCGGGTGATGCCGGGAACCCACGCGGGACCGCCGCCGTCAAGGCGGAGGAGGGCGGGGACGACGTCAAGTCATCATGCCCCTTATGCCCTGGGCTGCACACGTGCTACAATGGCCGGTACAGAGGGATGCCACCCCGCGAGGGGGAGCGGATCCCGGAAAGCCGGCCCCAGTTCGGATTGGGGGCTGCAACCCGCCCCCATGAAGTCGGAGTTGCTAGTAATCGCGGATCAGCATGCCGCGGTGAATGCGTTCCCGGGCCTTGTACACACCGCCCGTCACACCACCCGAGTCGTCTGCACCCGAAGTCGCCGGCCCAACCGAGAGGGGGGAGGCGCCGAAGGTGTGGAGGGTGAGGGGGGTGAAGTCGTAACAAGGTAGCCGTACCGGAAGGTGCGGCTGGATCACCTCCTTTCTAGGGAGATA
>NZ_JBQHUO010000031.1:0-1791 GCF_052065125.1 Collinsella sp. HCP28S3_G2 | reverse complement strand
ACTTGTTCATGAGGTACTCGAGCTGCATGAGCTCGTCCCAGGTGCCGCCGACGCCCATCAGGAACACGGCGTCGTAGCCCTCGTCGGCGACCTTGTCGGCGAGCGCGGTCACCTTCTTGCCGGTCTCGTAGAGCGCCTTGCCGTCCTCGAGGTAGCCCTCCTGGTCGAAATGCATGATCTCGATCTTCTCGGTTTCCTTCATGGCTTTTCCTTTCTGTCCTGCACGCGAATCTATACATCGCATTTCTTTTCGATACCAATTATAGACATACACCCAACGTGTTTTTAATACCACTTTTCAATCTGTTCCAATCCTCGGTGAACGGTCGAAATTCTCTGGCGAGTGGTATTAGATTAGAATTTGATGTATAGCTAGCGCCCCCGGCATCTCCCTTGTGTGACAAAGAACAGCGTTCCTACCAGCGCAATAATGGTCGATGCTCCAAACAGTACCGTCTGGACGCCCAAAGCCTCCGCCAAAAACGGAGCCGCCAGCAGCGGCAGCACGCCGGCGCTCATCAGGCCAAAACGCACAAAGCCGGTAATGCGCCCCAGGTATTTGATGTCAGCGCGCTCCTGAATCAAGATCATCTGCAGCGGTTCCAGGAATCCCCAGGCCAGACCGTTAATCGCCTGACCGATAATCGCGACCCCAAGCATATCGGTGCCCACGTACACCATGGACCCAATGCCCACGGCCATGAGCGCGCCGAGCAGCAATCGCAGGTTGACATGGCGGGCAGAAAGCTTGGTCAGGATGAACGCGCCCACCGAGGAAGTGAGGCCCACGACCGAGGACAGCCAGCCCAGCCAGACGATATCCACGTTGAGCACATCGCGATAGAACAACGACTCCAGCGAATCGAACGCGCCAAACGCAAAGAAGCCCAGAAAGCCCGAGATAAAGATAAGGCGCAGGTCGTGGTCGCGAAACGTAAGTCGCGCGCCCTCGGCCATGCCGCCCAGAATGCCGCCCTTCGGCTTCTCCCCTTTTGCGGGAGCAACACACTCGTGACAGCCCAAGGAGAGCACGGCCGCCACACCCATCATGCCCGCCATGAGCAGATAGACCGATTGCGTGGCAAAACAGCTCACGATGGCACCACCGAGCAGCGGGCCAGCGGTATAGGCGATATTGCTGTAGAACACCATGAGACCGTTCACGCGGGTACGGCCCTCGGTGGTCGACTCCAGGTATCCCGGAAACGCATGCGTACAGGTGTTAATAAAGCCGCCCGCAAGCCCCAAGACGCACGCGGCAAACACAAGCCCGGGGACAGACAACGGCGCCAACCCCACGCCAAGCGATAGCACCGCCGTAATCATGCACGTCACAAACGACGTCCGGCGCGGTCCAAAGCGGTCGATGACCGAGCCCGACACCATATTGCCCGCCGACGTCATAAGATTGCGTACGAGCGTAATGGCAGCAACCAAAAAGGCCGTGCCAGCCAAATCATACGTCGCCGCGCCGATAAGCCCTAAAAAGTACACCGCGTTGTTGGCGCACCATTGCAGGGACTCAATAAGAATCAGCCTGACCTCTGCCGGCGTCAGGCGCATTGCTTCGCGATCCTTCGCGAACATACGAACTCCCTCTATACAAGTAAGGGGATGGAGGGCATAGGCCCGCTCCATCCCCTTTCCAGGTTGCAACGAAAATCTATGCAGCTGGGCCCTTACGCCAGCACGCCGAAGAACGCGCCGACGATGCCCACGGCCATGGTGGCCACGATCAGCACCATGGGGTTGATCTTCTTGGACAGCAGCCAGTAGTACAGCCAGAAGGCG
>NZ_JBQHUO010000030.1:0-1924 GCF_052065125.1 Collinsella sp. HCP28S3_G2 | reverse complement strand
GTAGGAGCACAGCAGGAAGCCCAGGAAGTAGAAGGGCACGAGCTGCTTGGTGAGCACCAGGCGGCCGAGCATGGCGAAGCCCATGGCAGGCAGGATGTTGGCGGCAACGCCGCAACCGTCGATGATGAAGGGCGGGATGAAGTCGAGCAGGCCCTGGATGGCGTCGGAACCCAAATAGAAGGCGCCGCCGCACAGCAGGAAGTACTCGACGCAGCCCCAGATTCCAATTCCCCAATGAACGGCGTAGATGCCTTTGAGGTTTCCCTTGAGGGCGAACTTGTCTGCCATATCGACAAACACAGGGAACAAGGCATTGGTAATGTTGCCGATCGTCAGTGCAAGGACGGCGATGGGCATGGCGAGCGCGATGGCCGTCTCGGTACCCTGACCGAGCTGAATGGCAAACGCGCAGGCGAGCACGCCGCCGACGGTTTCGTTAGGCGGCACGTAGGCGCCGATGGAGATCGAGCCCATGAACAGCAACTCCAGGCTGGCGCCAACGGCAAGGCCAGTCTGCAGGTCCCCCAGCACCAGGCCCACGAGCGGGCACAGGACGATGGGGCGGAACGCGTAGAGGGTGCCGAGCTGGTAGTCGAGGCATCCAAACGCCCCGACTAAGCCGACGAGTATTGCTTGGACAAGCATAATTCCTCCCAATAAGGAATCTCGAACCGTCGTCACTCCCGTCGCGCGCGTTGTTGATATCAATTCCGGGAGTTCGATTCCACGGCTCGAAGCGTACCTGGTGTGCTGCTAACACCCATGCCAGGCACAAATGATTTGATACCAATTATAGCTATGCAGGTTCTTACTATTTAATACCACTCGCTCAGCGGAGTGTTTTTTACCGTAAACGGCAGACGTATCCCGTCAGGCGCGCTCTTTGTTTCGATGGAGGACAAGCGTCACCAGAAAGCCATCGCCAAAGGCATCGGATGCCAAGTTGGCCATAATCACCAAAACGATAATCGCTGCGCCCAAAAACTCGTTCCAGCGAAAGACCTCGCCAAAGAGGAGCGCCGACCAGCAGGGAGCGAGCACGACCTCACTCATGCAAACCAAGTTGGCCGCAAACGCGTTGGTGCGCGCAATCCCCTTGGCATACAGCACACTCGCAAGGCCGCTGCAAAAAAGGCCATGCACCAGCATAAGCCCCCACTCAAAGGGTTTCACGGAGCCTAGGTCGCCGGCAAAATAGACGATCGGAAGTATCGAGATGCCGCAGGAGATGAGCGAGGACACCATAGGCGACGCATCGGGGCGAGAGTTTAAAAAGAAACACAGCCCAAAGGTGGCGCCCGAAATGACGGCAAGCAGATTTCCGAGCATGCCCTCGGCACTCAAATCACCTAAAAAGAAAAGTCCCATACCCGTAAAAGCAACCACCACGGAGGCAATCTTCGCAGGCGAGGGCAACGTGCGAGTTGCGAGCGATTGATACACGATAACGAAAATCATCGAGGTGTACTGCAGAACGATCGCGTTGCCGACCGTCGTGAGCTGGTTGGCAAAGTTAAACGTGGTGCCCGTCACGAAGTTGCAGACGGCCACAAGGACAATAAGACGGCTGACGCGAAAGACGGGCCTGCCGACGAGCAGGATAAAGAGCGCCATAAATATTGCCGTAACGGCACCGATCAAAAGAGCTGACTGCGAATTGGCGCGAACGAGGATGCCGATAAAACTCCACAAGAGCGCCGTGCCAAATAGATACATCGCCCCGCTCACGCCATTATCGGGTGGATTGTCAGATCGAATCACGAAGCACCTCCAGCTAGCTTTCGGTAATAAAAAACGGCGACCGCAATGGGTCTGAACTGCCTCCCATTTCTTGGACACGAGAAATGGGAGGCTTTTTATGCGTGTCGACTTGAGAGTGAAACACGACATCGTGGCCAGGAAGGCGGCGATCGGGCTCTTCGAG
>NZ_JBQHUO010000029.1:0-1964 GCF_052065125.1 Collinsella sp. HCP28S3_G2 | reverse complement strand
GTAGGAGCACAGCAGGAAGCCCAGGAAGTAGAAGGGCACGAGCTGCTTGGTGAGCACCAGGCGGCCGAGCATGGCGAAGCCCATGGCAGGCAGGATGTTGGCGGCAACGCCAAAGCCAGCAAGGACAAAGTCGGGGATAAAGTCGAGCACGCCCTGGATAGCGTCAGCACCCAGATAGAACGACAGCGAGCACAACAGGAACGCCATGATGATACCGGTGGAACCGATCAGGAAGTGCATCGCATAGACGCCCTTAAGGTTGCCCCGGGCAGAGAAAACATCGGCGCGGTCAACCAAAATCGGCAGGGCGGCGTTGAGGATGTTCTTGATGGCAAGGCACAGCGTGGCGATGGGCATAGCGAGCGCGATGGCTGCCTCGGTGCTCTGGCCCAGCTGGATAGCGAAGGCACAGGCGAGCACGCCGCCGATCGTCTCATCGGGCGGCACGTAGGCACCGATGGAGATCGAGCCCATGAACAGCAGCTCCAGGCTCGCACCGATCGCGAGGCCGGACTGCAGGTCCCCCAGCACCAGGCCCACGAGCGGGCACAGGACGATGGGGCGGAACGCATAGAGCGTACCGAGCTGGTAGTCGAACTTACCAAACGCGGCGATAAGTCCGATGAGGATTGCTTGGGTAAGCATACATCCCCCTTTCCTAATAGGACACTACGAAGAACCCGCAGGCTCTTCGAAATTAAACGCCTAGAGCACGCTTGCGCAGTCGACCTTGGGGTCGTCGGCCAGAGGACGAATCTCGACCTCGACGCCGCGGCTCAGCATCTCGCGCACATCGGCTTCCTCGGCCGCAGTCAGGAAGATCTGACGAGAGACCTGACGAGCATCGGGGCGCTTCTCGTCCTTGGGCTTGGTGTTGCCCAGGTTGACCGACTTGATCTGCGGGCAGCCCTCAACAAGCTGCTTTGCCTCAGCGATGGTGGCGACGCAGATAATCATCTTGTATTTGTCAGTCACACCCGAGTTAATGGCCTCGATGGCATTCGCCATATCCTTGATGACGAGCTTGCAGCCGGCAGGCTTGCCCATCTTGAGCGTCGTCTTCCACACCGGGTCGTTAGCGACCTTATCGCCCACGCAGAAGATGCAGTTGGAGCCGAGGCCCTGAACCCAAGAGACCGCGACCTGGCCATGAAGCAGGCGATGGTCGACGCGAAGTAGCTGAATCATAATGTGACCCCCCAAAGGTCTTGTGCCGTCTTACGGCGTGTCAGTAGGTGCTGCGGATTAGAACTCTTCTTCCTCGTCGTCATCGACCAACAGGTCGTTGACAAACTTCACGCGCGTATCGTCCGCAGCGACGATGGCGCGAATCGTCTCCTCAACCGGCGCCGACTCGTCAGAGAACAGCAGCTGGATGAGGAGAGGAAGGTTCATGTTGGTAACGAGGTACGTGCGGGGACGCGTCTGGACGATCTTGGTGAACTCGTTGTTGACGCTGCCGCCAAAGAGGTCGGTGCAGACAACGACATCATCGTCAGCAGCCATGCCTGCCAGCAGTTTTTGGGCCTCCTCGGCCACGTCCATGCGGCCATCGACGAACATCGAAAGATCGTGGACGTTGTCGCGAGCGCCCGAGAGCAGCTCGATGCTCTCCTTGATGCCGGTAGCGAAGTGCGCATGGCTGGCGATGATGTACTGTCTCATTCTGTGTTCCTCTCAATAGCCCGGCGCGTTCCCGCACCCGTTTTCTTTAGTAGTCGAACTGGTGATAGTAGCGACGATACTTGAGGTTGTGCTTGGTGACCGTCTCGTAGTAGCGAGCCAGGCGGTCGGTAACGAGCACCGTCAGAATCCACGGGGACACGATGACGCGGAACTCGTCGTCAAGGCCCGGGATCGCGAACTCGGCGGTGTCGATGACGTTGATGTCGGTGTCGCCGGTCACGCCGCGGGTCAGGAAGGCGCGGACGCGCTCGTCGAGCTTGCGGTTCTCGTCCTCGCCC
>NZ_JBQHUO010000028.1:0-2241 GCF_052065125.1 Collinsella sp. HCP28S3_G2 | reverse complement strand
CTCGCAGTATCCGGTTCTCAAGGTGCACGCCTGCGCGTCTCATCCGGTCCGACCGGGCCGCGCGGCAAGGAGATATATTGCCAGACCGGAGGGGCCCCGGGGGCGGGAATCTGGTTGCACACAGCTCCTACATATTTATTATTCATCGACCAAACGTTAGAGCAAAAGAAGGGGGCCCTTTGCGAGACCCCCTTCCCTTCTTATCGGTAACAGTCTGTTTATCAAGCCCTAGGCCAGCAGCTTGCGGCCAGACTCCTCAATCGCGTCAAGTGCTGCATCAGCCTCGGCGGCATCCGCACCCTTAGCGAAGATGTACAGCTTGATCTTGGGCTCGGTGCCGGAAGGACGGACAATACCCTTGTTGCCACCCTCAAGATCGAACTCAATGACATTAGCCTTCGGCAGGCCGTTCACGCACGTGTTGTAATCCACAACGGCCTCGATCTTGGAGCCTGCGAGCTCCGCGGGCGGGTTCTCGCGCAGACCAGCCATGATGCCGGCCATCTTTGCCGCACCCTCAGCGCCCGGATAGCTCAGCGAAATCGTCTTGTTGTGATAGTAGCCATACTTCTCGTACAGCTCGTGCATCGCATCGGCAAGGTTCTTGCCCTGGAGCTTGTAATACTGCGCCATCTGGCAAATCAGAAGCGAAGTGCTCACGGCGTCCTTGTCGCGCACGTGGTCGCCGGCCAGATAACCGTAGCTCTCCTCGAAACCGAAGATAAAGCGATCGACTTCACCAGCATCGGAAAGCGAGGTAATGATGTCACCGATGTACTTGAAGCCCGTCAGGCAGCGACGGAGCTCAAAGCCATACTCCTCGGCCAGAGCATCGACCATGGCGGAAGAAACAATGGTAGTAACCGCGACCTTCTTGGTGAGATCCTCGCCGCGGGCGGCACGGGTCTTGCAGATATAGTCGAGCAGCAGAACGCCCATCTCATTGCCGGTCAGCAGCAGATAGTCATCACCATTCTTAACAGCAACGCCAACACGGTCGGCGTCAGGATCGGTTGCAAGCAGCAGATCGGGGTGAACCTGCTCGCACAGGTCGATTCCCTTCTGCATGGCCTGACGGATCTCGGGGTTAGGATACGGGCAGGTCGGGAAATCGCCGTTCGGGTCCTTCTGCTCGGGAACAACCGTGACATCGGTGATGCCGGCGCGCTCGAGCACCGTCGTGACGGGAATGAGGCCAGTGCCGTTGAGCGGAGTGTAGACGAGCTTAAGCGGAGCGCCAGCGATCTCCTCGGCAGAAAGGTTGGTCACGCCGCGCGCGAGAACGGCATCGTAATAACGCTCGAGGCACGAGTCATCGATCCATTTGACCAGACCCTGCTCAAGAGCCTCATCGAAGTCCATGGACTTCACGCCAGTGAACGTATCGGTCTCGGCGATAGCCTTAGAAATTGCATCGGCGGCCTCGCTAGTGATCTGGCAGCCGTCGGGGCCATATGCCTTATAGCCGTTATAGGGCGCAGGGTTATGACTAGCGGTCATGCAAATGCCACCGGAGCACTTAAGGTCGCGGACGGCCCAGGAAAGCGTCGGCACGGGAGAAATCTTAGGGTACACGAGAGCAGTCACGCCGTTTGCTGCAAGAATGGCAGCAGTCGTCTTGACGAACAATTCGCCCTTATTGCGGCTATCGCGAGCAATGGCAACCGTCGGATGCTCAAAAGTCGCATTGAGATAGTCGGCAAAGCCCTGCGTTGCACGGCCGACCGTATAGATATTCATACGGTTGGTGCCAGCACCGATCGTGCCACGCAGGCCGGCGGTGCCGAAGGCAAGATCCTGGAAGAAGGCATCGGTGATGGCATCCTCGTCACCCTGCTCCTTCATCGTGTTGAGCTCGGTCAGCAGCTCATCATCCTTGACATTGGCAATCCAAGTATCAAGCAGCTCGTGAACATCTGCCATGTGCGTCCTTCCTTCATAATCAATAAAACGGCCCGCCTAAAACAGGTCAAGCGCAGTATCACGCTTAAGTAGATAGTAATCCATTGAGTGCGTGAGACTGTCAGGAGAACGGTGAACGTCTGAATAAGACGGCAGATGATATCGTTGTAAAAATTGTAATTTAGTTAAATTGCCTGAGAAACGAAAAAGGGGGAGGCCGCGCGGCCCCCCCCTTCCCAGTCCAAGCGCACGGCTCGGTGCCGTCCACCGGTCAGCGGCGCCCTGGCCTCCCACGGGCTGGCCCCGCAGTACTCTCGGCGCGATGGGGCTTAGCTTCCG
>NZ_JBQHUO010000027.1:0-2471 GCF_052065125.1 Collinsella sp. HCP28S3_G2 | reverse complement strand
TGTTTGTGTCAAGCTCGGGCTTTCAATTGAGGCAGCGGTTCTTTTCACACGTGGCAAGGAAAGGTTTCAGGTTTGGCAAAGGCGTGCCTCTTTCTCTCTTTGGCTTTGCCTCTTAGCCCCTTCGGGCCATAGGCGAGGCCTCCATCCTCTTCGTCGGCCCCTCGAACACGACCAGGTGGCCGTAGTGGACGATTCGGTCGATCATGGCAGCCGCCATCTGGTCGTCGGTCAGGATCTTTCCCCACCTGCTGAACTCAAGATTCGTGGTCACGATAAGGCTTCTCCTCTCGTAGCACTTGTTCACCACCTGGTACAGGAGCTTGGCGCCATCTTGGTTTATGGGAAGGTACCCAAGCTCGTCCAGTATCACCAGATCGGCCCTCTCGACCTCTTTGAACACCTTCTCCAAGGTTCCCTCGGCTTCGGCCTTGGTCATCCTCACGACGAGGTCTGCGATCGTCGTGAACATCACCGTCATCCCCATGGCGCAGGCTGCGGTTCCGCACGCTATGGCCATGTGGGTCTTGCCGTTCCCCACGCCGCCGTACAGGACGAGGTTCTGCTTGTCTGCAATGAACCTGCAGCTCTCGATGCCCCCGCGTCCGATCTCCTCCGGCACCTTTACCCTCGACCAGTCGTACCCTTCGAAGGTCTTGGGGACCGGGAACTTGGCCCGTTTCAGCAGCCGCCCCCTCCTGCTCTCCTCTCTCCAGGAGAGCTCCTCCTCGAACATGCCTGCCAAGAACCTGAGCTCTGCGGCCGTCGACTCCGACGCGTACTTCTCCGCAGTGTGGTTGGATAGCATCACGGCCCTGAACCCTCTTCTCACCGCGCTCTCCAGGTCGCCTCGCGCGCTCATGCGGCGTCACCTCCGAGCATCCTGTCGTAGACAGTGAGATCCGGGCCGACGTCGGGCTCCGTCCCAAGGCCGAACCCGCCCATCCTCGCGAGCATCATCTCCACGTCGGAGGGCCTGGCTCTCCCCGTTGAGGCCAGCACCTCGGAGATAGCGGCGCCGACGTCCTCGACCGAGCTCTCCCTGCACCACCTGCGCATGCACACGATCAGGTCCTTTCTGGCAGCCGACTCCAGCGCGTCCACATGGACCCTCACGTCTGCGGGCATGGCGGCCCTGACCGCCGAGTTGCGCCATGCGCCGGGCTTCCTCACCAGCAACGCCAGCTGGGACACGGCCTCCGGCCCGTTCTTCGCGGCCCCGAACCTCCTCGCGTGCTCCGCCACGATCTCGCCCGCGGCGTCCGCGAACGCGACGGTGTGGGCGCCGTACACGGCGGTGACGGTGCCGGAAGCCTGCCTGTGGCCCACATGGTAGCGGTGGCCGCCGTCGACGGTGGCGTCGCCGCGCTTGTCCACCGACACGCCGGTGACGAATCGCATGCAGCTGAAGGGCTTGGCGGGCAGGGGCGGCATCGCCGACCTGTCCCTCTCGAACAGCTCCGACCATGTCAGCCCCTTCTCGTAGTGGCGGTTCGAACCCGAGCCCGAGCAGCGGCTGAGCAGCTCCGCGTTGAACAGCTCGATGTCGTCGACGCTGGGCGCAGGCGTGAACAGATGCTGGCGACACCAGTAGACCTTTCGCTCCACATTGCCCTTCTCGTTGCCGGCGCGGGGGTTGGCGTAGGTCGCCTCGAACCCGTAATGGGCCTTCATCCGGCGGAAGAGGTCCGCCTCGGTCACGCTTTGCCCGCGGCGCCTGCCGGCGCCCGTGGCGTTGTCGAAGACGATGCGGGTGGGAACGCAGCCGATGTGCTCGAAGATGTCGCGGAGGCCCTGGCACACGCACTCGCTGGTCTCGCCCGCGAAGAGCTGGCAGAAGCCCATGTTGGAGAAGGGGAAGCTGAGCACCAGGAAGTGCATCCTCACGCGCTCTCCCCCGGCCAGCACGTCGACGTCGCCGAAGTCGGCCTGCGCCTCCCCCGGCGCCCAGACAAGCTCCATATAGCAGTCGGACGCCGCGGATATCTCGGCCTTGCGCCTCCTCACGTAGTTCTTGACGGTTCCGTAGCCGCCGTCGTAGGCGGTCTCGTCCAGCAAGCGCTCGTATATGCGCTTTGCGCTGTGTCGCTGCTTGCGCCATACGCGCTGGTCGCCGAGCAGGATCTCGTCGACGAAGGGCTTGTAAGGGTCAAGGATCGACGGGCGCGATTGCAGGCTCGGGGCCTGCGGCGAGAAATCGTCCATCGCGATGTACTTGCGGATCGTCGGTTGGGATATCCCCGTCCTGCGCTGTATCTCCGCATTGGAGAGGCCCCTTCTCGACATCTCTCGTATACTTTCGATCATTGGCATGCTGATCATCCTTCCTGCCTCCTGTGCAATTGTCAGTTGGTAGCTGCAATTGCAACGGTAGGCCTAGCTGGTCGGCATGCCTTTGCCTTTTCTGAAATTTTTCGTTTCCGTAGATGAAAAGAATGGGTGCCGCACTAGCAACAATCAGATTGCCCTAAACA
>NZ_JBQHUO010000026.1:0-2474 GCF_052065125.1 Collinsella sp. HCP28S3_G2 | reverse complement strand
GCTGTTTTTGATAGCTTTTATTTTTAGGAAATCACGAGATAAAAGTTTCGGGTTTCACGACGATTGTTTCGCCTCATAAGCAAAGGCGCCGACCACCTCCAACGGATGGCCTAACTTAGTCATTGCTTCGGTAATCGACTCAAGGAGGCCGGAAAGGAAATGATCGGCATGTCAACTATTCTAGCAATCAAGCAGCGCGCTGCCCGTGGCGACAGCGTCGCCCAGATAGCCAGGGAGGAGGGAATCTCCGAGCCCACGGTGCGCAAATACCGCGACATGGACGACTTCTCCCCTCAGGTCAAGCCCAGGAAGAGGCGCGGTTCGAAGCTTGACCCGTTCAAGGCGACGATAGATCGTTGGCTTGCGGAGGACAGGAAGCGGCGCCCCAAGCAGCGACACACGGCCCAGCGGGTATTCGACCGGCTCGTCGCGGAATGCGGCTACGACGGCAGCTACACAATCGTCCAGGCCTACGTCAAGAAGCGCAAAGCCGAGCTCAAAGGCGCCAAAGACGAGTTCCTCAACCTCGAATGGGCGCCCGGCGAGGGGCAGGTCGACTTCGGCGTGTGCGACTTCAGGGTGCTGGGCGTCATGCGCGAGGTGCACTACCTGGTGGTCACCTTCCCGTTCTCCAACGTGTCGCTGGCGCAATGCTTCTGGGGCGAGACGTCGGAATGCGTCTGCGAGGGCCTGAAGGCCGTGTTCGAGTTCTGCGGGGGCGTGCCCACCCGGTTGGTGTTTGACAACGCCACGGGCGTCGGCAGAAGGGTCGGCCAGGTTGTCAGCACCGCCGACACGTTCACGCGCTTCGCCGCCCACTACGGGTTCGACTTCTCCTTCTGCAACCCCAACTCCGGCCACGAGAAGGGCTCCGTGGAGAATGCCGTCGGGGCCATCCGGCGCAACCTGTTCGTCCCCGTTCCCCGCATCGACAGCCTGCCCGCCTACAACAAGCGGATCCTCGGCAGGTGCCTGGATCGCGCCGGCAAGGACCATTACCTCAAAGGGGAGCCCGAGCGCCAGCTGTTCATGGAGGACTGCGTGGCCATGGCCGACCTGCCGGCGAAGCCCTTCCGCGTCGCGAAGATAGTCACGGCCAAGACCGACAAGTACGGCGACGCGTGCCTCGACGGCAGACACCGCTACCCGCTCGGGCCGGACCACGGCGAGGAGAGGGTGATCGTCGAGCTGGGCGCATTCCGGGTAGCCTTCTACGACGGCGAGGGCACGCAGATCGCCGCCTTCGACCGAGCATACGGGGATGCGCCCACCAAGGCCAGCGACCCCATGTCGCAGCTGGCGCTCCTTTGCAGGAAGCCGGGCGGATGGCAGAACAGCGCCGTCAGGGCGACCTTGCCGAAATCGCTGGCCAGGTCGATGGATTCCATGGGCAGGGCCGACAGGGGCACGATGCTCAGGATGCTTCGCGACGTCAGCGCGGATGCGGGCTACGAGGCCGCGGTAGCGGCGATGGCCGCGCTCGGCGCCGACGGCGGCGTCCCCAGCCGCGCTGACGTCGCATTGGCTGCCGCATGCACGGCGAACGGCCAAGGGTCCATCGCATACGACGACAGCCCCGACCTCGGGATGTACGACGCCGTCTTCGCAAAGGAGGCCTAGCCATGGACATCGAGCAGATGACGAGGGGCCAGATCGAGGCGGAGTTCGCCGCGCTGGCCAGGACCATGTACTTCACCAAGTCGACGATCGCGGCGTTTTCCAAGGATGCCACGCGAGGCCAGCTGGTGGCTGCATGCGAGCTGATCAGGAGCGAGAACGCCACCAGGGAGGAGAACAGGAAGGCAAGGCTCATGAGGCAGGCCAAATTCCCGGCCGTGAAGTCGGTCGCGGACTTCGACTTCGGCGAGGTGTCCTTCCCAGACGGCTACACCGTCGATGACCTGGTGTCATTGGAGTTTGTCCGGCAGGCCCAGGACTTCGTGTTCTACGGAGGATGCGGACGCGGAAAGACCCACCTGTCGATCGCACTGGGCGTGCTGGCGGCCGAGCGGGGCTACAAGGTCAGGTACTTCGAGACCGCGTCGCTGGTGCTGATGCTGAAGGCGGCCGTCGCCGACAACAGGCTCGAGCAGGTGCTTCGCGACATAGCCAAGGCGGACCTGCTGATAATCGACGAGTACGGCTACATCCCGATAGACATCGAGGGCGCTCGGCTGCTCTACCAGGTGATGTCGGCAACGTACGAGACGAGGAGCATGATCGTCACAACCAACATAGAGTTCGGCAAATGGGGCACTGTGCTGGGAGACGCGCACCTGGCCACGGCGACGATTGACAGGATCATGCATCATGGTCGGCTGGTTGAGTTCGGCGGGCAGAGCAGAAGGTTCGAGGAAGCCTTGATGATGGGAAGATCGGACAGTTAGCGAAGAAAGGGTGCGGCACCTTTGCAAAACGGTGAAACCCGAAAGAAATTAGTCGTGAAATCCTAAATTTAGTTGTTGTGAAAAACA
>NZ_JBQHUO010000025.1:0-2628 GCF_052065125.1 Collinsella sp. HCP28S3_G2 | reverse complement strand
GCGTCCGGGCCATCCTCGGCGCCGACGGGACGCGCCGCGTGTTCCGCGCCGTCCTCACCGACAACGGCGCCGAGTTCTCCGACGAGGCGGCGATCGCGGCGCTGCTCGGCGTGTTTGTGGCAAGCAAAATGTTAACAAAGCGGCACGTTGCATTTGAGCACTTTGGCAGACACGTCCTTCACTGTTTTTTTGCCCTTCCGAGCATCAAGGCGGCATCCATGCGGTGGCTTGCCCCGTTGAACTCCACGAGCCTCCCATGGTGGACTATCCTGTCGATCATGGCCGATGCGAGCTTGTCGTCGCCGAGGACGGTTCCCCATTTCGAGAACTCGATGTTCGTCGTGAATATCATGCTGCGACTCTCGTAGCAGCTCGACACCACCTGGAAGAGCAGCCGCGCACTTTCCGTATCGAGGGGCACGTATCCGAATTCGTCGAGTATCACCAGGTCGTTCTTCGCTATGTCCCTCATCATCGCCTCGAGGGCGAGCTCGCGCCGGGCCTTCGAAAGCGCCAGCGCGAGCTCGGCGGCGGTGTAGAAGCGCACCGCCTTCCCCGCCATCACGCACGCGTGGCCGACGGCTATCGCGAGGTGGGTCTTCCCTCGGCCCGTCTGCCCGTGGAACACGAAGTCCTGCGCGGCTTCGACGAACGACAGCGATTTCAGGTCGTCCACGCCATAGCCGTCGGGAAAGGCCACCTGCGAGAAGTCGTACCCCTCGAACGACTTCACCTGGGGGAATTTCGCCCTCCTGAACAGCCTCGCGCGCTTGGATTCCTCCCGAACCGCCATCTCGTGCTCGATGAGCTCGCTCACCGCCCGCAGCTGCGCCGCGTTCGACGACGAAAGGAACCAGTCGATCGTGTCGTTGCTGATGTATAGCCTGCGGGCCAGCGCGCGCATCCGCTCGGCGTCGCCCTTGGACCTTATCGCCATGCTACACCGCCTTCCGCAGCGCCGCGTCGTAGACGCCGAGGTCAACGGGCTCGTCGTACTCGATGGCGCCGCCCTCGGCCCTGGCGGCGGCCACCGCGACGCTCGCAGCGTCGATCCTGCCGGTCGATTCCAGCGCGCATTGCATCGCGCCGACGGTCGCGTCCCAGCCCGAACGCTGGACTTGGTCCCTCATCAGCCTCAGGCCGTCGCCCAATTCGCGCCTGCCGAGGCCGTCCATGTAATCCCGCAGCGCATCGGGCATCGCCGACCGCACCGAGCTGTTGCGCCACGCGCCCAGCTTGGCGGCAAGAAGCGGCAACTGGCTCGCCGGGCTCGAGGAATCGGTGGGGGCGGCGCCGTACTGCCGCTCGTGCGAGCAGACGTATTCGCCGGCCGAGGTGTATATCGACAGCATCGTGGCGCCCAGCCCCGCGATGAGGCGCTCGCCCGCGAGGGACGGGTCCGCCGAGTACCAATGGCGGCCGTCTATCTGGACCTTGCCCTGCTTGTCGGCCTTGCAGTCGACGTAGCGGACCACCTCGAACGGCGTTTCCGGCAATCCGGCCAGCGCGGCGCGGTCTTCGCCGAACAGCCCGTCCTCGTTCACGCCTTTCTTGTAATGCTCCTTGGCAAGCCCGAGGCATCGGTCCAGGAGCTTCTCGTTGTACGATTCGACGCGGGACAGCCTTGGCACGGGAACGAAGAGGTTCTGCCTGATGAAGTACACCTTCCTCTCCACGTTGCCCTTCTCGTGGCCGGAATTCGGGTTGCAGAAGCCGAATTCGAAGCCGTAATGGGCGGCGAAGGCCGCAAAGGTCTCGGCGGTCCTGACGCCGCCGCAGACCTTGCGCCCGACGCCGGTGGCGTTGTCGAACACGATGCGGGATGGGACCCCTCCTATGTATTCGAACACCTGCTTGAGGGCTTGGCACACGCATTCGGAGTTCTCGGACGGGAACACCTGGGCGAACCCGACGTTCGAATAGGGGAACGAGAGCACGAAGAAACTCAGCCGCCGCCTCGTTCCCATGACGCAGAAATCCGCCTCCCCGAAATCGGCCTGCGCCTCGCCGGGCCGCCAAACGAGGTCGAGGTACGACTCGGAAACGGCCTTCCTCAGCGCCTTGAGGTCGCGGACGTAATGCCGGACGGTCGATTCGCAGCACTCGACGCCGTGCTCGTCGCGAAGGCGTTGCCATATGCGGCGGGCGGTGTGGCGCTGTTTGCGCCAGTTCGCGGCGTCCTCGTCGAGCCACGACTCTATGACCCCGCGGTACCTGTCGAGCGTCTTGGCCTTGCCCCTCTTCACGGGCATCCGCGGCGACAGGTCCGAGATCGCGAGCTTCGCGTACACCGTGTTGCGCGAGACGCCCGTCTTGCGGGCGATTTCCGATATGGACTCGCCGTTCTTCCTCATTTGCCGTATAGAATAGGTTTGCGACATGCTGATCATACCTTTCCGACCTCCTTGGTTGGTTTCCCTGGCAGGAACCAAGTTAGTCGATTGCGTTGGTCGGCATGTCTGCCTTTGTGCTCAAATTGATCAAGCCGATATGTTCATTTTTAAGTTACCACCAACACTCGGCGAGGGGCCGGGCGAGACGAGGCTGTTCTACTGCGACCCCAGGCGCAGCGACCAGAAGGGCGCCTGCGAGCGCAACCACGTCGAGATCAGGAAGCTGCTGCCCAAG
>NZ_JBQHUO010000024.1:0-2919 GCF_052065125.1 Collinsella sp. HCP28S3_G2 | reverse complement strand
GGGGAGGACAACCCGGGGAACTGAAACATCTAAGTACCCGGAGGAGAGGAAATCAATCTCGAGACTCCCCGAGTAGCGGCGAGCGAAAGGGGACCGATGGCCAAACCGTCGAGCGGGCGTACCCGGCAGGGGTTCCGCCGGCGGGGTTGCAGGGCCGCGCATCCGGGGGCTGCCGCCCCCGGGCGCAGGTCCGGCTGGGGAGCGGAACGGCATGGGAGGGCCGGCCGCAGCGGGTGACAGCCCCGTACGCGAACCCAGACCGGACGGCGCGACGCGGTCCCTGAGTAGGGCCGGGCACGTGAAACCCGGTCCGAACCTGGGTGGACCACCATCCAAGCCTGAGTACTACCCTGTGACCGATAGCGCACCAGTACCGTGAGGGAAAGGTGAAAAGCACCCCGGGAGGGGAGTGAAACAGTACCTGAAACCGTGCGCCCACGAGCAGTCGGAGCACCCTCCGGGGTGTGACGGCGTGCCTTTTGTAGAATGAGCCAGCGAGTCGCTGGCGCGGGGCGAGGTTAACCGAAAGGGAGCCGGAGCGAAAGCGAGCCTTAACAGGGCGACTTGAGTCCCGCGCCGCGGACGCGAAGCCGGGTGAGCTATCCGTGGGCAGGCTGAAGCGGGGGTAAGACCCCGTGGAGGGCCGAACGCACGTCGGTTGAAAACGGCGGCGATGACCTGCGGATAGGGGTGAAAGGCCAATCAAACCCGGAGATATCTCGTTCTCCCCGAAATAGCTTTAGGGCTAGCGTCGCGCGTTCACCGCCGGAGGTAGAGCACCGGATGGACGAGGGGGCTTCGCCGCCTACCGAATCCAACCGAACTCCGAATGCCGGCGGCCCAGAGCGCGGCAGTCAGAGCATGTGGGCTAAGCTGTGTGCTCGAGAGGGAAACAGCCCGGACCGCCCGCTAAGGTCCCCAAGTTCCAGCCGAGTGGCAAAGGATGTGCGTCCGCCCAGACAACCAGGATGTTGGCTTAGAAGCAGCCATGCATTCAAAGAGTGCGTAACAGCTCACTGGTCGAGTGGACATGCGCCGACAATACACGGGGCTAAGCTGGACACCGAAGCGGCGGGATTTTATTTATAGAATCGGTAGGGGAGCTTCCCATGGGCGGAGAAGCCGGAGGGCGACCGACGGTGGAGCGCATGGGAGTGAGAATGCTGGCATGAGTAGCGAGAGACGAGAGAGTAACTCGTCCGCCGTGAACCCGAGGTTTCCTGGGCAAGGCTAATCCTCCCAGGGTCAGTCGGGGGCTAAGGCGAGGCCGGGAGGCGTAGCCGACGCGCAGCAGGCAGACATTCCTGCACCGCGCACGCGGCGCTACGACCGACGGGGCGACGGATGGGGGTGGCTCGGCGGGGTTCTGGACGTCCCCGTGATGGAGCGCGGCCCGCGGACCAGGGAAATCCGGTCCGCATCGAGGGCGAGGCTCCGGACGAAGCGATTGAGCGAAGCGAGTGAGCCCGAGGTCCCTAGAAAAACCCCTAGGCAGGCGCGTGCGCGCCCGTACCGCAAACCGACACAGGTGGGTGGGTAGAACATACCGAGGCGATCGGGTCAACCATGGTCAAGGAACTCGGCACAATGGCCCCGTAACTTCGGGAGAAGGGGTGCCCGCGCGTACGTGAACGGACTTGCTCCGGGAGCGGAGGCGGGCCGCAGTGGAGAGGCCCAAGCGACTGTTTACCAAAAACACAGGACTCTGCAGAAGCCGCAAGGCGACGTATAGGGTCTGACGCCTGCCCGGTGCCGGAAGGTCACGCGGAGGAGTTAGCGCACCGCGCGAAGCCCCGAAGCCAAGCCCCGGTAAACGGCGGCCGTAACTATAACGGTCCTAAGGTAGCGAAATTCCTTGTCGGGTAAGTTCCGACCTGCACGAAAGGCGCAACGACTTGGGCGCTGTCTCGACCATGGACCCGGTGAAATTGCACTGGTCGTGAAGATGCGACTTACCCGCGGAAGGACGGAAAGACCCCGTGAACCTTCACTGCAGCTTGGCATTGGCCGCTGGTCCCGCGTGTAGAGGATAGGCAGGAGGCGAAGATCCGGAGGCGCCAGCCCCCGGGGAGCCGCCCTTGGAATACTGCCCTCGCGCGACCGGCGTCCTAACCCGAGGCCGTCAACCGGCTCGGGGACCGTGCCAGGCGGGCAGTTTGACTGGGGCGGTCGCCTCCTAAAGGGTAACGGAGGCGCGCGAAGGTCCGCTCGGGACGGTCGGCAACCGTCCTTTTGAATGCAAGAGTACAAGCGGGCTTGACTGCGAGGCCCACGAGCCGAGCAGGTGCGAAAGCAGGCTCTAGTGATCCGGCGGCCCCGAGTGGGTGGGCCGTCGCTCAACGGATAAAAGGTACTCCGGGGATAACAGGCTGATCTTGCCCAAGAGTCCACATCGACGGCAAGGTTTGGCACCTCGATGTCGGCTCATCGCATCCTGGGGCTGGAGCAGGTCCCAAGGGTACGGCTGTTCGCCGTTTAAAGCGGTACGCGAGCTGGGTTCAGAACGTCGTGAGACAGTTCGGTCCCTATCCTCCGTGGGCGCAGGAGAATCGATGGAGGCTGCCCCCAGTACGAGAGGACCGGGGTGGACGCACCTCCGGTGAACCGGTTGTCGACCAACGGCACGGCCGGGTAGCCGCGTGCGGCGCGGATAACCGCTGAAGGCATCTAAGCGGGAAGCCGTTCCAGGGATTAGTTCTCCTTCCGGTAAGGGCCCAGGTAGACTACCTGGTCGATAGACGGCAGGTGCAAGGCTGGCGACAGCCTCAGCCGAGCCGCACTAATCGCCCGAGCTCTTCCGGAACCGCACCTCGCGGCCCGCGGGACCCAGCGCTCACGCGCGGTCCGGGCACGAGGATGCCCCCGAGTCGGACCTCTCCTATGCGCCATGCGGCCCCCAGGGCACGTGGATGAGACACC
>NZ_JBQHUO010000023.1:0-5537 GCF_052065125.1 Collinsella sp. HCP28S3_G2 | reverse complement strand
GTCCTGCTCCTTCGGAGCCGCGGACAAGGCGCCGCACATGGTCGAGGACGTTCTGAAAGCTGAAAGCTGAGCCCGGCCACCGCCGGACAGTTCCACCGCTACTCGCAGAGCAGCTTGGCGATCTGGACGGCGTTGGTTGCCGCGCCCTTACGGATTTGGTCGCCACAGCACCAGAAGGTGATGCCACGCGCGGCCTCGGGGTTCGAGATGTCGCGGCGCACGCGACCGACCCAAATCAGGTCCTGGTCGGAGGTGTCCATCGGCATGGGGAATCGGTCGTGCGCATCCTCGGCACCCAGGTCGTCGACCAGCTTGACACCCGGGGCAGAAGCCAGCGCAGCACGGGCCTCCTCGACCGTAATGTCGCGCTCAAACTCGAGCGTAATGCTCTCGGAGTGCGAGCGCAGCACAGGCACGCGCACACAGGTGCAGTTCACGCGCAGCTCGGGCAGGTGCATAATCTTGCGACCCTCGTTTTGCAACTTCATCTCCTCGGAGGTAAAGCCCTCCTCCTTGACGCCGCCAATCTGCGGAATCAGGTTGCTCGCCAACTGGGCGGCAAATGCGCGCGGCTCGGGAATCTCCTCGCCACGACCCAGGGCGGCCAGCTGGGCCTCGAGCTCGGCCATACCGGGAGCACCAGCGCCCGAAGCCGCCTGGTACGTCGAGACGACCATGCGCTTCACGCCGGCAAGCTTGTGCAGCGGCCAGGTGGGGACCAGGCCGATGATGGTTGCGCAGTTAGGGTTAGCGATAAGGCCGTGATGCCACTTGATGTCGTCGGCATTGATCTCGGGCACGACGAGCGGCACCTCGGGATCCATACGGAAGGCGTGGCTGTTGTCGACCACGACGGCGCCACGCTTGACGGCCTCGGGCAGCAGCTCCTTGGCGATATCGTCGCCGGCAGCGCCGAGTACGATGTCGCAGCCCTCAAAGGCCTCGGGGCAAGCCTCCTCAATAACAACCTGCTCGCCGCGGAACTCGACGGTCTTGCCCGCAGAGCGTGCGCTCGCCAGCAGCTTGAGCTTGCCAACCGGAAACTCCTGCTCGTTGAGGCACTCGAGCATCTGGGTGCCCACGGCCCCCGTCGCGCCCAAAATAGCAACCGTGTACTGTTTCATGCTTCCCCCTTTGAAGGTTGTGGCTTTTGCCCGCACGCCAAGCAGGCAGGATATTCTTGCCCAGTGTATACAAGAACGGGGCGGACACGAAACCCACCCCGTCGAAACGAAACCGAAACGAAACGCCCCGCGCTAGATCTTTTGGAGCATGCCTCAAAACCCACTCGTGCGCCAAAAGGTAGATTTCTAGACATATCCCAAAAATCTACCGGAATGGTCGCTATTTGTGGAGGGCAGCCAGGGCGGGTTCAATCGGTGCAGGAGCCTCCAGATCGGAGACCTTCACAATGCCGTTCTCGTCGGAGAAGGCACGGTAAATGGTCTGAATCGCCAGGTCGAAGTCCTTATCCTCGACACCGATAATGATGTTGATCTCGTCGCAGCTCTGCGAAATCATGCGCACGCTCACGCCAGCCTGGCCGAGCATGCCAAACAGGTGGCCGGAAATACCTGCGCGGCCGCGCAGGTTACGGCCGACGGTCGCGATGAGCGCCAGGCCCTCGACAACCTCAATCTCGAGCGGCTCAACCTCCTGCTGGATGTCGCCCACGAGCGAGTACAGCGAATCGTGCACATCCTGCTCCTGTACCACGGCGCCAAAGCGGTCGACGCCGGTGGGCATGTGCTCGACGGAAACGTCATAGCGCTCGAAGACCGAAAGTGCACGGCGCATAAAGCCGACGCGGGGCTTGGTGCGATCGCGGGCCACGTTGATGGCGACAAAACCGCGCTTGCCGGTCACGCCGGTAATGATGGGCTCCGCCTCGCCCTCATCAGCCGTCTCGCTAATGATGGTGCCGGGGTCCTGCGGCGCATTGGTGTTCTTGATGACCAGCGGAATACCCGCCTCGCGCACGGGGAACACGGCTTCCTCGTGCAGGACGCTTGCGCCCATGTACGAAAGCTCGCGCAGCTCCTCGTAGGTAACGCGCGCAATGGGCTGAGCCTCGGGAACAATACGCGGATCGGCAGAGTAGAAGCCCGAGACGTCGGTCCAGTTCTCGTAAAGGTCGGCGTCCAGACACTTGGCCAGGATCGAGCCCGAGATATCGCCGCCGCCACGATCGAGCAGCTTAATCTGGCCCTCACGCGTCGCGCCGTAGAAACCGGGCATAACAAAGCCGCCCTGCTGACCGTACTCCTGCACCAGCTCGGAGGTGCGGTTCATGCTGAGCGTACCGTCGTGATGGAACGCCACAACCGTCGCGGCGTCCAGGAACGGCAGGCCCAGGTACTCGGCCATCAGGCGAGCGGTGAAGTACTCGCCGCGGCTCACAAGCTCCTCGGTGGAGTAGCCGCCCGAGCGGGCGCGCTCGGCAAAGGCCGCGAACTCCTCACGGATGGGATAGGTGAGCTCCAGCTCGTCAGCGATATCAAAATAGCGCTGGCCAATGTCCTCGAGCAGCTCCTCACACGACACGTGATACTTAACGTGCGCGTTAACCAGGTAGAGCAGGTCGGTCACCTTGGTGTCGCCCTTAAAGCGGCGACCGCAGGCGGAAACCACCACAAAACGGCGGGCCGGGTCGGCATCGACGATGGCCTTGATCTTCTTAAAGTGTTCGGCGTCGGCGACCGACGAGCCGCCAAACTTGGCAATCTTAATCATGGGCTGGAGGTTACCTTTCTAAAAGCCTCTGCGAACCTGTTTTGCGCGCTCTGATACCATGGTTTCACCGATTGGGACCAAGGCATCCGAGGAGCAGTGTTATATGGGAACTTATCATAGTACACGAGGACGCACTTTATCGTGCTCAAGTAAGGTGGCAATCCGCACCGGCATCGCTCCCGACGGGGGTTTGTTTGTCTCGGACGAGCTCGGCACCCAGCAGGTCGATATCAGCTCGCTTGCAGATAAATCGTACTTTGAAATCGCTCAAGATGTGTTGGGAATGTTACTGAATGATTACACGGGCGAAGAAATTTCGGCCTGTGTGAATGAGGCATATCGCGGCACGTTCGCGAGTGAAGAGGTTACGCCGCTCGTCAAACTCGACGCTGCGCCGGGCGCTGACGCCCCTCAGACCTATGTGATGGAGCTCTTTGGCGGCCCCACGAGTGCCTTTAAGGACGTCGCCCTGCAGATGCTCCCCCGCCTCATGGCCCGCACTTCCGCCAAGGACGGCGGCGCCGAGCGCATCATGATCGTCACCGCCACGTCGGGCGACACCGGCAAGGCCGCACTCGCCGGTTTTGCCGACGCTCCGGGCACGGGCATCACCGTCTTTTATCCCGAAGGCAAAGTCAGCCGCGTGCAGAATCTGCAGATGTCCACACAGGAAGGCGATAACGTCGCCGTCTGCGGCATTCGTGGCAACTTCGACGATGCCCAGAGTGCTGTCAAGCGCATCTTTGCCGATAAGGAGCTTGCCGAGCGCTTGGAGGCCGCCGGAACGGTGCTTTCGAGTGCCAACTCCATCAACGTCGGCCGTCTGGTGCCGCAGGTCGTCTACTACTTTGCCGCCTATGCGCAGCTGTTGCGCGCCGGCGCCATCGAGGCTGGCGACGCCGTGGAGTTCTGCGTACCGACCGGCAACTTTGGCGATATCCTGGCCGGCTACTATGCCAAGCGCATGGGTCTGCCCGTCGCCAAGCTCGTCGTCGCGAGCGACAAGAACAACGTGCTGGCTGATTTCCTGACCACCGGCGTCTACGACCGCAACCGTCCGTTCTTCACGACCATCTCGCCGTCGATGGACATCCTCATCAGCTCCAACCTGGAACGCATGCTCTACTTCCTGTCCGATGGCGACTGCGAGCTTGTTGCCGGCCTTATGGAGCAGCTGGCAAAGACTGGTCACTATGAGGTTCCCGCCGACCTGCTGGCAAAGATTCAGAGCGTCTTTGGCTGCGGCTGGGCCAGCGAGGACGATGTCCTCGCTGCCATTAAGAGCTGCTGGGATGCGAACGGCTACGTGATCGACCCGCACACCGCTTGCGGCTATCACGTCTTTGAAAAGGTCGCTCCCGCCGAGGGCGCCAAGGCCCGTGTGCTGCTTTCGACCGCCAGCCCCTACAAGTTCCCGCGTGCCTGCTGCGATGCTCTGGGGCTCAACGTTCCCGAGGACGACTTTGAGGCCATGCGCGTGCTCGAGCAGGCCACCAATACGGCCGCACCGGCACAGCTCGCCGAGCTCGAGTCCAAACCCGTCCGCTTCGAAGACGTCTGCGACGTCGATGAGATGGCAAGCTACGTCGAGTCTGCAGCAAAAAAGATGGCTACCAACTAAACCCCTCATTAGGCGCCGGCGAAAGCCGGCGCACCTTCTTTTATCAGATAACCCCCGGGATGATGACGAACGCCCACAGCGTGCCTGGCTGTTTAGTTCGTCGCGAGTTCCGCACGCAAAGGAAAGCACTTAATGTGCTTTCCGTCTTGCGCAGGACTGCCCGAGCATCGAACTAAACAGCCAGGCACGCCAGGAGGACCCACATGATCAAAATCACCGTCCCAGCAACCAGCGCCAACTTGGGCATCGGCTACGACTCCCTCGGCATGGCCGTCAGCCTCTACTCACACTTCACCTTCGAGCGCGCTGACAAGCTCACCATCACGGGCTGCCCCGAGGAGTTCCAAAACGAGAACAACCTGGTCTACGTCAGCTTTGTCGATGCGCTGGCCGCATGGGGCGAGCCGGCTTTTCCCGTCGCCATCGACATTCAAACCGATGTACC
The DNA here is from genome assembly GCF_052065125.1 of Collinsella sp. HCP28S3_G2. Lineage (NCBI taxonomy): Bacteria > Bacillati > Actinomycetota > Coriobacteriia > Coriobacteriales > Coriobacteriaceae > Collinsella > Collinsella sp. HCP28S3_G2. The sequence continues at coordinate 738 of NZ_JBQHUO010000023.1, read as the reverse complement.
CGTCGCTCGCGGCCTGGGTTCCAGCTCCACTTGCGTCGTCGCTGGCATTATGGCCGCCGCCGCACTGACAGGCCACACCGTCGACCGCGCTGAGCTCGTCCGCATTGCCACCGAGGTCGAGGGCCATCCCGATAACGTCGCTCCCGCCATCCTGGGCGGCGCCGTCTGCTCCTTTACGCCGACCGGTTCGCTCCCCCAGTGCCTGCGCTACGAGGTGAGCGATCGCTTGCGTTTTATTACCGTGATTCCGCCCTACGAGGTTCACACGAGCGAGGCGCGCAAGGTCGTGCCGCAGGAGATTCCGCTCTCCACCGCCGTATGGCAAATGGGCCGTATCGCCGGCATGACGCGAGGCCTGGAGGCCGGCGACCTCGACCTGATTGCCGCCGCCAATGACGACCGCATCCAGGAGCCCTATCGTCGTCGCCTGATTCCCGACTACAACGCTGTGCGCGACACCTGCCTTAACGGCGGCGCCAAGACCATCTGGATCAGCGGTTCGGGCTCTACCCTTATGGCTGTGACCGACGACACTATCGTGGCAAAATTCCTGCAGGTCAAGCTGCGCGAGCAGTTCCCCAAGTGTGAGACGCATATTCTAACGTGCGACACTGAGGGCGCTCAAATCGAGTACCTGTAGCGCCCTGTCTCATTGCTCTCACCGGTCTCCTTGGGGCTTCCCCTGAAAACGTCCTCGATCATGAATTGGCCCGTCGTGGGGGGGGGGGGGGCCGGGGG
>NZ_JBQHUO010000022.1:0-7118 GCF_052065125.1 Collinsella sp. HCP28S3_G2 | reverse complement strand
CGACTAAACGTGCAGCGTGCGCGGGCCCTCCCGACGGGAAACGAAAAAGCCCGGTTTAAAACCGGGCCCGAACAAACACGCCTATTGACAATGGCTTTCTCATATTAAAAGCCGGGGAAAACGTCCCCGGCACTTGGAAGCCTTCCTAACGGAAAACCAATTACCTTATATCATGTACTGTCCGGAAATTCAAGGGAGCTCGAAGCGTTTCCAGACGTCGGCGGAATCTCAAAGCCCGCTCGCCAACTCATGGGCAAGCCACCTGAGACTACTCACTTTACCCGCGGACGACGAAGAGCTGCGACCTGCGGTTTTTCAACCAGCATGAAAGCCGCCCGCGTTAATTCACTTGCGATTGTAGCTGGCGGCTTGCGGGCAAAAGGGCGGTTGAGTTTCAAAACGGGCGTTTTCGGCGATATTGAGCTTGCAAAGGCGTCCCGCCGCGCCCTTTGGGACAAAAACAAAAACTCAAAGCCCTGAGTTTGAAAAAAGTTTTTAGAGTTGTCCCAGCTTTTGTCTCCAAAGCCGACGAAACGCGACATGGTGTCACCTGGCGGCACTCGGCTCGAGGCGGCACCGAAAACTGGGTGTAACTGGAATGACGGGGCGGCAAAACTATAACCATCGAGTGGGAATAACGGGAACTGGCTTCTGAACTCGCGTTTTGGTGCTGCCGAGTACCGCCTGATACTGTTTCGGCATCGCCGCAGGACGAAGCCACCAGCGAAATAGTGGGAATAACAGCCCTCGAACCCTCTGGTTCGAGGGCTTTCTTTTTGTATCTCTACCTGGGAAAACGACCCAATTATTCCCGTCTATCCCTACTGGGCGGTACAGCGGAGTACTCGGCGGTACGGGAATAATTAGGCCCTGCGGGAATAATTCACAATTCGGGTCCCCCGAAGGCCGGTTTCGAACGGTCGAAACTGAGTTGAAACTGCGAGGCGGATTCAAACCCTTTTCAATTGTATTTGCCCAGGTCAACAAACGGGAATAAAGAAACGCGGAAATCGGTTTCCGCAGTTTCGACAACCCCGAATGCCGCCGAATAACGCCGTGTATCTTGCTGTATTTTAGCGCGCAATTATTCCTCGAACGGGGCTTCAGGGGTGCCGATTTCATACGGGAATAATGGGCTCTTCGGTGGTTTCTGTGGGAGAGATTCCGGCATAGGCCCAGCTCAGCGGGCGAAAACAACGATCTGGAACTGAAACGGCCCCGGGAGGGGCCGTTTCCGCGTCATCCGCCTATGATTGCTAAGCCAAATTCAGACAACCGAAGAGGTGTGACGCATGAAGAGTCTACTACTTCTCGCCCTCGGTCTGGCCCGCACGGTCGTCCTGGGCGCGCGCATCGAGGCCGAGCGCATCGTCGTGAGCGTCCGGCCCTACAAGCGCGAGCAGCGCCGCTGCCCCGTATGCGGCAGGGCCTGCGACTTCTACGACATGGCGAACCGCGGGGCCCCCAGGCTGTGGAGGGCGATGGACCTGGCGCGCTCGGCCTGCTACCTGGAGTACGCGCCCTGCAGGGTGCGCTGCCCGGAGCACGGCGTGCGCACCGAGGCCGTCCCCTGGGCGCGGCACGGGGCGCGCTTCACGCGCGACTTCGAGGACTGGGTGGCGTGGCTGGCGGTCCGCTGCACCGCCTCGGCGGTCTCCGAGCTCGCCCGCGTCGAGTGGCACGGCGTGGGCGGCGTGTGCAGGCGCGTCTACGCCGAGCTGGAGGCCGCGCGCGGCGCCTCGAGGTTCGACGGCGTGCGCCGCATCGGCATCGACGAGACGTCGTACAAGAAGGGCCACAAGTACGTCACGGTGGTCGTCGACCACGACCGCGGCTGCCTCATCTGGGCGCACGAGGGCACCGGCAAGGACGTGCTCAACCTGTTCCTCGACGGGCTCACGCGCGAGCAGAGGCGCGCCATGGAGGTGGTGACCGCCGACGGCGCGAGGCGGATAGGGCAGCTGGTCAAGCGCCGCTGCCCCAACGCGAGGTGGGTCATGGACCCCTTCCGCGTGGTCCAGTGGATGAACGACGCGCTCGACGCCGTGCGCTGCGAGGAGTGGAACGCCGCCAGGGCCGCCGCCAGGGCCGCCAGGCCCAGGCCCGAGGGCAAGCGCGGCAGGCCTGCCAAAGGCGAGCTGCCGCCCGAGGAGGTCAGGGCGCTCGAGGAGGAGGCGGCCTCCATCAAGGGCAGCCGCTACGCGCTCGTGAAGAACCCCGAGGACCTCACCGACGGCCAGAGGGCGAGGCTCGAGGCGCTCAAGAAGAGGGCCGGCTCGCGGCTGGTCAGGGCCTGGGAGCTCAAGGAGGACCTGCGGGCCGTCTTCCGGGCAGCCGACGGCTCCGAGGCCGCCGAGCTGCTCGACGACTGGATGCACAGGGCCGCCTACTGCAAGATCGCCAAGGTCGTCGCCGTGGAGAAGAAGGTGCGCCGCCGGCGCGACGACATCATCGCCGCAGTCGAGCTCGGCATCAGCAACGGGCGCGTAGAGGCCATCAACAACAAGATCAAGGTGACGGTGAGGATGGGCTACGGCTTCCGCAACACCGACAACCTCGTGGCCCTGCTCATGCTCAGGTGCGGCGACTGCCAGCCCCAGCTCCCGGGTCGCCCGGTGAAGGCGAGGAAGAAGGGCGTGAAGGGAGCGAAGAGCGTTGCTGCCTAGGCTAGCCCCTTGTCACACAAACTACCGAAGCCTCCTTTTTTCACCTGCTGAAGGTTATCAATCTTCTTATTGAGTATCTCGGCATTCTTTCTTCTGCCAATGCCCTGGCGGGCAGATCCACCCCCCTTTCGGCTGGTTCGGGGGCACAGGCATGCCCTGACGGGCAGATCCACCGCCCTTTCGGCTGGTTCGGGGTCGCAGGCATGCCCTGGCGGGCAGATCAGCGCCTTTTCGGCAGGTTCGGGGGCGCAGGCATGCCCTGACAGACGGCTGCATTGCCCATATGCGTTTTGCGCGCGAGGACCCTGTTGCTCCTGTCAAAAGCGTGGCGAAATGAAGTGGCCCAAAAGAGGGCAGCAGAATACCGAAATCCCAGCTTGAAATAGCTCAGCTATTTGTCACTGTGCGGTTCTGCCTGCTGTGATTAGCCATGCACTGCTGGGGAAGACTCATCTGCTAGAATTGCTTGGACGAAAGGAGACGCAATGGTACTCGACAGATACGCGCGATTTGCTGACAGCGCCGACGTGCTCTCTTGCCCCCTTTGCCACAGCGCCCTGAAGCTGCAGGAAGGGAGCCTCGTATGTCCGAAGAGGCACTGCTTCGATATCGCAAAGCAGGGGTACGTAAACCTTCTAGGGCCCTCCAGGCAGTCAGCCCACTACAGCAAAGAATCCTTTGAGAGCCGCATGGCAATCCTGGAGGCAGGGTATTACGACCACGTGAAAGAAGCCGTCCTCACCGCGGTAGGAAGGGCCCTTTCCCCAAGCGAGGGTCCTGCAGCTGTGAACGCGACGCCATTCCGCGTGCTCGACGCGGGATGCGGAGAAGGCTTCTATGCACGTGCAATCCGAGAAAACCTCTGTGTCGACGTGGTGGCGTTTGACCTCTCAAAAGACGCCATGCTGATGGCGGCCCGCCACGATTCCAGAAAGGCGGTCAAATGGCTGGTTGGCGACCTGACGAACATCCCCGTGCTGAAAGGCTCCATCAACTGCGTGGTGGACGTATTCGCTCCCTCGAACTACGACGAATTCAAGCGCGTTCTCACCCCAACCAGAAACGCCTCCGCGCCAGGAGTGCTGGTCAAAGTGGTTCCAGGCAGCAATCATCTTACGGAGCTGCGCCACCTTGCTGAAGGATCTTTGCGCAGCAAGGAATACTCAAACCAGCTGGTGACCGATTGCTTTGAGAAGCACTTCAAGATGACCGACCGCATCAAGGTGACGCGCACCTTCGAGATGTCCGAAAGGGACGTCCGCGTGTTCGCCGAGATGACGCCGCTGCTGTTCGGCATCGACGCGGAGTCCCTAAATCTATCGCGTGTGAAAAGCATCACCATCGAGGCTGAATTGCTGGTGGGCACCCCTCGCTCCCAAGGCCCTTCATGAGCTCAGCCAGCTCATCATCCTCTTAATTGCAGGGCTGAAGGACAGCCCTTGTCAACCGCCCCAGAAGAAATCTGGCTCTTCGGTGGTTTCTGTGGGAGAGATTCCGGCATAGGCCCAGCTCAGCGGGCGAAAACAACGATCTGGAACTGAAACGGCCCCGGGAGGGGCCGTTTCCGCGTCATCCGCCTATGATTGCTAAGCCAAATTCAGACAACCGAAGAGGTGTGACGCATGAAGAGTCTACTACTTCTCGCCCTCGGTCTGGCCCGCACGGTCGTCCTGGGCGCGCGCATCGAGGCCGAGCGCATCGTCGTGAGCGTCCGGCCCTACAAGCGCGAGCAGCGCCGCTGCCCCGTATGCGGCAGGGCCTGCGACTTCTACGACATGGCGAACCGCGGGGCCCCCAGGCTGTGGAGGGCGATGGACCTGGCGCGCTCGGCCTGCTACCTGGAGTACGCGCCCTGCAGGGTGCGCTGCCCGGAGCACGGCGTGCGCACCGAGGCCGTCCCCTGGGCGCGGCACGGGGCGCGCTTCACGCGCGACTTCGAGGACTGGGTGGCGTGGCTGGCGGTCCGCTGCACCGCCTCGGCGGTCTCCGAGCTCGCCCGCGTCGAGTGGCACGGCGTGGGCGGCGTGTGCAGGCGCGTCTACGCCGAGCTGGAGGCCGCGCGCGGCGCCTCGAGGTTCGACGGCGTGCGCCGCATCGGCATCGACGAGACGTCGTACAAGAAGGGCCACAAGTACGTCACGGTGGTCGTCGACCACGACCGCGGCTGCCTCATCTGGGCGCACGAGGGCACCGGCAAGGACGTGCTCAACCTGTTCCTCGACGGGCTCACGCGCGAGCAGAGGCGCGCCATGGAGGTGGTGACCGCCGACGGCGCGAGGCGGATAGGGCAGCTGGTCAAGCGCCGCTGCCCCAACGCGAGGTGGGTCATGGACCCCTTCCGCGTGGTCCAGTGGATGAACGACGCGCTCGACGCCGTGCGCTGCGAGGAGTGGAACGCCGCCAGGGCCGCCGCCAGGGCCGCCAGGCCCAGGCCCGAGGGCAAGCGCGGCAGGCCTGCCAAAGGCGAGCTGCCGCCCGAGGAGGTCAGGGCGCTCGAGGAGGAGGCGGCCTCCATCAAGGGCAGCCGCTACGCGCTCGTGAAGAACCCCGAGGACCTCACCGACGGCCAGAGGGCGAGGCTCGAGGCGCTCAAGAAGAGGGCCGGCTCGCGGCTGGTCAGGGCCTGGGAGCTCAAGGAGGACCTGCGGGCCGTCTTCCGGGCAGCCGACGGCTCCGAGGCCGCCGAGCTGCTCGACGACTGGATGCACAGGGCCGCCTACTGCAAGATCGCCAAGGTCGTCGCCGTGGAGAAGAAGGTGCGCCGCCGGCGCGACGACATCATCGCCGCAGTCGAGCTCGGCATCAGCAACGGGCGCGTAGAGGCCATCAACAACAAGATCAAGGTGACGGTGAGGATGGGCTACGGCTTCCGCAACACCGACAACCTCGTGGCCCTGCTCATGCTCAGGTGCGGCGACTGCCAGCCCCAGCTCCCGGGTCGCCCGGTGAAGGCGAGGAAGAAGGGCGTGAAGGGAGCGAAGAGCGTTGCTGCCTAGGCTAGCCCCTTGTCACACAAACTACCGAAGCCTCTAAAAAAGCCGATAACACATAGGTTTTTTGACCTAATGCGTTATCGGCTCTGCGTCTATGCGTCTGGCACTTTTAATCATTTTTTTTGAATTTATTATATGTGTTAGCTAACTGTCCACAAGCCGCGTTAATCTCTCTGCCATGAGAAACTCTTATAGTAACTTCAAGTCCTGCTTGCTCTAATTGATGTTTGAATGCAACTATTTCCCGTTTCTGTGGTGCTTTAATTCTTGAATTGCTTGTTGGGTTGTATTGTAACACGTTAATCATAACTTTTTTGCCCCGAAACCATTTTGCAAGTTGTCTTACATCTGAGGGCCGGTCATTTATACCCGGTAAAAGCAAATACGCAAAGACAATTTTGCGATTATGCCTTTCAGAATAGGATAAGGCTTGCTTAACAACATCTTCAATAGCATATATGCGCATGTGAGGAATAATACGATTTCTTGCAGATTGTGTTGCTGCGTGTAAAGATATTGTCAACTGAATTTTAAGATGTTCCTCGCGCAATTTTTTTAATTGATCGACCGGACCAACTGTTGATATGGTAATGCCGTCGGTTGGAAAGTTGAGCCCATATCTATCTCGGAGAATATGGATTGCTTTTATCAAGTTGTCATAATTGAATAAAGGCTCTCCCATACCCATAAAAACGATACGGTTTACTTTTCGACGCAACAATATAATCTGTTGTACGATTTCTGACGATGTTAGATTACGAACAAAGCCATTTCGCCCGGACTCACAAAAAATACAACCAACAGGACAACCGACTTGTGTGCTCACGCAAACAGTTCCACCATCTCGCCGCTTGATAAAAACCGTTTCAATGTATTTGTTGTCTTTCAGTTCGTAAACATACTTTTCAGTATCACTGCTTTTGCAAATATTTTTTACAAACATTGATAGATTTTTTTTGCGTGGTAATTGCTTATATAATTCTTCATATAAGGCTTTTGCTTCATTCTCGCCAATAACTTCCGACATTTCTTTGTAAGTAAATCCGTATGGATCATTCCGTACTTCCGCAGGCGTATATTTAGGTAAACGTTTCATTTTTATATCCTTTCTTCTAAATAATAAAAGTTTGTTTTTCTGTATTTTTGATTACAATCTCTAATTTTTCTACATCAATGATATGCGTCAATTTGCATTTAGGGCAGAAAAGAGGAAAATCTTTTAATACAGTATTATGAAATACTTGAACTCTCGTCTTTCCGTTACAAATCGGACATTTTATCCAATATTTTTTAAGCATTATATTTCACTCGTCCTTTTTACACAAAAAATGGGCTCTTCGGTGGTTTCCCTTGAGTATCAACTTTATCCGAACACCTCCCACATTCATCCGTACATGTGCGGATGAATGTGGGAACCCGATACCCTGAGGGCCGGATCGGCCGGCCCCGGGAGATCGGA
>NZ_JBQHUO010000021.1:0-10408 GCF_052065125.1 Collinsella sp. HCP28S3_G2 | reverse complement strand
GCGCCGGCCGATGCAGCGCCTGGGCACGGACCACTCCCTGCCGGCGGCCCTGACGAGCATGGTCGGCGGGACGGTCTGGACGCTCACGTCGCCCACCATCGACTCGAGGAGCCGGAGGTTCCCGATGGGCCGCAGGCACTCCTTCTCCCGCATGAACAGCGCGTCGGGCGGCAGGCCGGTGGTGCGGTTCGGCTCCGAGTTGGCCTGGGCCTCGACCCGGGCCACCGCCCCGGCGAGGCCGCCCCACCCGGTGAACTCGCCGCCGTAGGCGAGCAGGCGGTTCAGGAAGCGGTTGGCCGACTCGTCCTTGCCCTTGGTCTGCGGCGAGCGCGGCGCGCAGAGCCTGAGCTCGAAGCCGGCCTCCCGCGCGAACCGCCACGCCCTCTCCTGCCTGGTCCTCCTGCGGCCCGAGACGGTCACCAGGCACGACATGTTGTCCGTGATGCACTCCTCCGGGACGCCGCCGAGGCGGGTGAAGGTGGCGAGCAGGCAGGACAGCAGGTCGTCGAGCGTGCGGCTCCTGACCGGTATGAAGCGGTGCTTCCGGGAGTAGCCGAGCGTCGCGGTGAACACGCTGAACTCGAAGACCTCGCCCTCCGAGTCGACGAGCCTCATGCCCTCCTTCCAGTCGAACTGCAGCTGCCTGCCCGGGGGCGTCTCGAACCGCGGGTGCGGCTCGCGGCCGCCCGCGCCCCCGAAGGGCACGTCGCGGGCCCGGCACCACGCGGTGAAGGCGCCGTACCCGGGCAGCCCCTCCCCGCGGCCCTCGCGCAGGAACGCGTACACGGCCATCTTGGTCATCCCGGGCAGCTGGGCCTTCGCGCGGATCACCTCCTCGAGCGGGTCGAAGGCGCTGCCCCTCGCGGACCTCCCGTCGGCGGCGGACTCGCCCTCCCGCCAGTACTTGGCGACCGTGTGCCGGTCCATGCCGTGCCTCCTCGCGATCTCGCTGAAGTTCGGCTTCGCGCCGGACCCCCTGTAGACGTTCAGCTCTCCCATTACGTTTCGCTCCATATCCCGCTCCTCCCGGGTCGGATACCCGATCGGAGCATAGTTCCGTTAGCGCAGTTGGTGAAAGTGCGTTAGCGGGGCCGGCGAAAGCGCGTTAGCGCATTCGGCGAGATGCGTTTGCGAAAGTGGTCAATTTTAGATTAGCGCTAACACTGCGCTACCTCGTGCGCATACCGCTGTCGACTGAGGCCAACGCGGGAGACGAGCACCGCATACTCGTGGACCGCAGGGCCCTGTGGGCGATGTCGCGCGAGCTCACGAAGTGGGGCTACCACTACAACCAGGCCGTGCACGCGATGAACATCATCAACTTCCACGCCCGCCACGGGCACGTCGACCGCGACCTCGTCGCGGATAGCATCCCGACGATCGAGCGCGAGCTCGCCGACGTGAACGCCGCGGCCCGAGAGATGGCGGCGGAGCTCGGTCGCATCGGCGCCGACTCGCTCGTGGAGGGCTCGCCATGCCGATCCTGAAGCCGATAAGCGGCCACGGCTCGACGGGCGGCATCCGCCGCTACCTCGAGAAGGGAGGCCGCGCCCTGGCGCGCGACCTGTTCAACCTGAGCTACGACGAGCGCGACGCCGGCGCGCTGGGGGAAGACGCCAAGGAGGCCTGCGCCTGGGACGCCGAGATGGACGCCACGCGCGCCGCGTTCGGCACGGACGCACCCTGGAGGGGTAAGCCCGCGCGCACGTTCAAGCACTTCGTGCTCTCGCCGGACCCCGGCGACGACATCGACCTGGCGACGCTGCGCGAGCTCGCGTGCTCGTGGGCGCTCAGGCACTTCGGCGACCACGAGATCGCCATCGTCTACCACGACGACAACGCCCGCGGCATACCGCACGCGCACATCGTCGTGAACAACGCCAACCTCCGCACCGGCTACCGCATGCAGACCCAGCACCCCGAGGACCTCAACCGAGACCTGCAGGACATGGCGCGCGAGCGCGGGCTGTCGGGGCTCTCCAACGACCGGGCGCCCGAATCGCCGTCGAAGGCGCGCGGGCGGGCAGGTGCGGGCGGGCCCAGGAGCCGCAGGAGCGTCTACCTGGGCCGGGCCGAGAAGGAGATCATGCGCTCGGGCGGCTACTCGTGGGTCGGCGACATCCGCGCCCGCGTCGCGCTCGCTAAGACCACGGCGCGCGACGAGGCGGAGTTCCTCGGCATCCTCGACGCCCTGGGCGTGCACGTCGCCGACAACTCGGCCAAGGCGCGGCGGGACGACTGGGTGTTCAGTCTGGCGGAGGAACCGTCCAAGAAGGTAACCGGCGAGCGCCTGGGGTTCGTCTACGGCAAGGAGATGCTGCGCCGGCGCTTCGAGCGCGAAGGCGCCTACCGCCCCACGGACGCGAGCGCCGCGCGGATCCGCGAGGCCGCCGAGCGAGCCCTCGAGCTCAACGACCTCTCGGAGCTGAGCAGGCTCTCCTCGGCGCTCGAGACGTGCGCGAAGTTCGACGTCGAGTCCATCGAGGAGTTCGGGCTCAGGATGGCGACGCTCGAGCGGCGCGGCCAGGCGGGCGGCGAGGGATACCGTCGCCTCGAGGCCGCCCGCGCCTACATGGCCGAGAACGGGCTCATGCCGCTCAAGACCCGCTACGGGGACGGTGAAGGGCGCGACGATGCCAGCGGCAATTCGCGCCAGTGCCACCGAGCGGACGAGCAACAGCGCATCCTCGCCGCCGAGCGGCAGCGGGCCCAGCAGGACCAGCGCAGGGAGAGGGGCCGGAGATGATGGTGAGGATAGAGTACGAGGGCGGCAGGACGACGCTGTTCGACACGCTCTCGTTCACGGAGGGGTCGCCGTTCTCCGGCGCGAACATGCTCACGGAGTTCGAGCTCGAGATGCGGGAGGAGCCCGAGAAGGGGCTCTGGCTCACGGCGAACTGGCACCAGGTGCGCGACGACTGGCGCGCCGACGCGCCCGCGGACGGGATACCGGCCGCGCGCAGGTCCCGTGGCTGGCGCTTCATGCTGGCCTCGGAGGCCGAGCTGGGGCGAGCCCGCCGCGTCCTGCTCGACGGCGACGAGGCGTTCGCCCGGGTGCGGGGCTTCCTGTGCGACGCGGCCGCGATCGACGCCTGCTACCGCGAGCACGTGGGCCTTCCCTCAAAACCGCTGAAATCGCAGATAAGGGACCTGCAGCGCGCTCTGGGGAGGGCAGAGGTCCCGGGCGTGCCCGACGAGCTGGCGAGGCTGCTCGCGCAAGAGAAGGAGGAGGGCGCCGACGAGGGCGCCCGCAAGGTCAAGGAAGATTGGGGTGACGTCGATGAAGAGGCTTGGTAGGTTCCTCATGGCGGCGCTTAAGGTCACGCTGGGCTTTTTCGTCTGGCTGTTCCGTGCCGTGTTCAAGTGGGTGATGTGAGAAGAGGCGGGCAATTGCCCGCCTCTTTCCGTTGTGCGATTTCGATTTCTCACGGCTAGTCCCGGTCGTCGTCGCCGGCTGCGCAGCAGGCGTAGGCCGTGAGCGTGAGGAGCCCCATGAGGAGCCCTATTCCGAAGGGCGCGAATCCCATCCTTCCACCTCCTTCGCGTAGACGACGGTGCGCGAGTTGCTCGTCTGGTAGCTGCACGTCACGAAGGCCCAGGCCTGCGCGATGTCCGCCGGCTCTTCCAGGACGACCTCGCACCGGGACAATTTGTCCCCGAGGTAGGCGGCGAGCTCCGCCGCGTCGGCGAAGTCGGTCCGCTTGCCCTCCGAGCTCGCGTCGACCACGTCGGCCGCGAAGACCTTGAGCTCGATCGCCTTCTCGCGGGTGTAGACCCGGATGGTGCGGTGCCCCTCGGCGAAGTCGCGCGACGAGTACTGCGCGAGCGGCGCGAACATGGTGCCGTCGGACATGTGGTGCCCGTAGACGATGACGAGCGGGCTCTCGGCACCCTGCGCGCACCCGGCATCTATGTAGGGAGCGCCCCACGCGGATCTTTCGCCGCCGGCGTCGTGCGTGAGGTAGAAGTCGGGCGATTCGGGCCGGCCCTGGACGATCGGGTAGTCGACGGTCGTGCCCGGCACGCGCACCCAAGCGACGACGGAGGCGGGAAGGGCGTCCCAGTCGATGCCGCCTCCCGTCTCTTGAGCCTCCATTGTCGCGTCCTCTTCCGCAGTAGGCACCTCGTGCACCTCGTAAGGGTTCCTCTCGGACAGCGGCAGGACGGCGAGCGCCCCCATCGCCAGCAATGCCACGGCAATGGCGAGCGCCGTGGCGGCTTTCCCTTTGTTCATGTCCTCCCCCGTTCGCAGGGGAGGCCCCGGGCGAGCGCCCAGGGCCTCCGGTTCGGTATCGATGCGGCGCCGCTACTCTTCCGGCTCTTCGTCTGCCGCGTCCTTGCTTGCGCCGGCCGTCTTGCGCTTGCGGTACGCGAGCGCCCCGCCCGCACCCGCCGCAGCTGCCAGAGCGATGCCCGCGGCCACGGCGTAGCCGGTGCCGTCGGGGGCGTCGGCCCCGGTCTTGGCGTAGGGCTCCTCGGGGACCTCGGGCGTGCCGGGGTTGTCCACGACGACGCTCTGCTCGGCGGAGTCGATGTCCTCGTGGGCCGCCACGACGTTGCCGGCGGAGTCCAGGACCTTCTCGAAGACGACGAGCTCGTCTCCCTCGGCCAGGCCCTCGGTGTCGAACTCGAAGGTCACCTCGACGGTGCCGGAGGGTGCCTCGGGCTCGAAGGGCGTGCGCGCGGTCACCTCGTTGCCGTCCTTGTCGAGGAACGGCTCTCCGGTGCCCTTGTCCATGAGCGTGCCCACGGCGATGTAGGTCTCGCCGGGGACGAGGCCCTTGTAGGCCACCGTGTCGATGACCTTGGCCTTGCCGGCCTCGATGACCTGGTCGCCGTCGGCGGCGTCGGCCGCCTGCGTGCCCACCTCGACGGCGACGTGGACTGTCTGGCCCTCGTCGGAGAGGTCCGCGTGCGACGCCACCTCGGCCTCGTCCTTGCGTAGGCTCTCGAACGCGACCAGGTCGCGGCCGCCGAGCAGGCTCGCGTCGAAGGAGATCTCTACGTCCTGGCTGCCCGTCGAGATCGCGGGCGCGAACTCGGCCTTGGCCCCCACGGGCTTGCCCGAGGCGTCGGCCACGGGCTCGCCGGTCGCCTTGTCGACGAGGGTCGCCGAGAGCTCGTATTCCTCGCCGGCCTTCAGCCCCTCGTAGGCCACCGCGTCGACGACCTTGGCCTCGGCGTCGGCCGAGACGTCCTTGTCGCCGTCCGCCCCGTCCTTTGCTGTGGTGGAGATGCGCGGGCTCTCCTGGTCGTCGAGGCCCATCCACACGGCCTTCGCGACCGTCGAGTCGCGATCGACCCAGAAGCTCCTCGTGATGAGCTCGAGGCCCTCGTTGGCATCGCAGCGCAGCTCGGTCATGGTGTAGGCGCCGTACGGCAGGGCCGCCAGCGAGTCGTCGACCGGCGCCGAGGAACCGTCCTCGCCGAGCGAGAACCAGATGCCGGCCTTCGGGTCCATGTCGGCGACAGCAATCGGGCCCTCATGGCCGAGCAGGGCGTCGTTGGCGTTGGTGTCCCTCGAGTGCTTGTTCCAGCTGCTCGCGGTCGACGCGTCGCCGTTGCGGTCCGTGACCAGCACGTGAGTCTCGCCGGTGGCCGCGTTCTCGATGGCGAACGGGACCATGAGGCCGGCGTTGTCGGACTCGCTCTTCTTGGAGAGCTCGAGGTCGTTGCGCACCACCTGGTCGCGGAACTCGAGCGCGGCGCCGTCCGCGGAGGCGCACACGATCTCGCCGCCGGCGCGGACCTCGAAGGTGCGGGGCTCGCCGTCGGTCAGCAGGTAGCTCCCGTTCGTCGCCGTCTCCCGCACGTCGTAGGTCCCGTACGGAAGGGCGTCGGCCGCGGTCTGCGCGGTGTAGGCGCCGGCCTCGTCGTTCCATGCGGTGGTCAGCGTCGCCACGGCTTCGCCCGGCTCGCGCCACTCTCCGTCAACGAGGACCTTGTGCGCCGAGCGGTTCGTGACGGTGAACTCGATCCCGTCGAGGCCGGGGTGCTCGCCAGGCGCCTCCTTGTGGCCGCTGCCCGCGAGCGCCTCGGACGCCTGCAGCTCCTTGTCGGACTTGGTCACCTGCACGCCGCCGCGGAAGACCTCGTCGGTCACGGGGTCGCCCGTGAGGTCGCGCACCTCGCCGGCTTTCACGGCGAACGCGACGGGGGCGCCGCTGGCGTCGTAGCCCTCGGGCGCGCCGGACTCGACGATGCGGTAATTGCCTGCGGGAAGTGCGTCGGCGCCGGTCGCGGCGACGTGCGACCCGTCCTCGGGCGCGGTCTTGATCGTGGCGCAGACCTCTCCGTCGGCATAGTACTTGCCGCCGACCAGCACGTACCGGCCGGTCTCGTTCACGACTGAGAAGCTCGCGCCGTCGAGCGAGGCGTCGCCCTGGGGCTCGGCGCCCGCCTCGGAGTCCTCTTTGGCGACCTTGACGCCGCCTGCGGACCAGCTGAAGCTCACGAGCGTCTGGGAGCCTCCGCCGGTCCTGACGCAGAACGCCTCGAACCCGGCGGAGACCTTGCCGGCGCCCGCCTTCATCTTGGCGAAGGTCCCGCCGATCAGCTCGGATTTCGCCCAGGAGGCGAACTCGGCGCTCGTGCCGTGCGTGGCAGCCGACTCGGACCCGGAGTAGGCGTAGGCGATGAGCACATGGCTCGCCGCGGCGTACTTCGCGTCGTCCCAGCCGCCGCCGTCGTACCAGCTGCCCGGGAACATCGACGCGTCGAAGCCGGGAGAGCCGAACGAGTACCAGATCGCCGCTGTCACGTCGCCGCTCGGCACGGGGCTCGTCGAGTAGGAGCCCGGCGCGGGCGTCGGGGACGAGGGCTCGGCGCAGTAGGCGATGTTGCCGTCGGCGCTCATCCACGTGGTGGCGAAGCCGCCGTAGGGGATCTTGCCGCCGATGGACACGTCGACCGTGCTCGGCGCGGCGTAGGCGGGCGAGGCCGCCACGGAGGCGAGCAGCGCCCCCGCGGCAAGGATGAGCGCCATGGCGCATCGGAGGAGCTTTTCCTGCAGGGTGCAGTCTTTCGCTGCGTTCATCTTTCCGCCTCCCTATCTCTCGACGCTTCGCTGTGCGCGGGGCGCCTCGTGCTCGGCGGCGCGGCTCGCCTGGCGGGCGTGCTCGGCGCGCTCCGCGAGGTAGCGCGAGCGACCTGCGTCAACGGCCTCCTTGAGCTGCGCCGGCATGACCTTCACGGTGTCCTTGACCGCGCGGCCGCCCTCGTCGAGCTCGGGCTGGCCGTCCGGGCCCATCACCGTCTTCCTCAGCCACACCTCGCGGTTCGCGAGCAGCGGTATGTCCCGGAAGTCGGCCCCCTTGAAGCGGCTCTCGTTCACGAACATGGGGCTGAACTCGTAGCCTCCCACGTCCACGCCGTCGACGACGGTGCCCTTGGGAAGGGTCGCCGAGTTGAAGGTCCTGGCCTCGCCGGTCGCGCGGTCGGTGTACTCGATTCCCTCGCGCACGAAGCTCTTGTGCAGCGAGAGGTACACGTTCTTCCTCTCTTCCATGTCTTTCCTCCTTTTCGTTTTCAATCGGTCCTTGTCTTCATCCGCCGGGACGCGTGCCCCGGCGCGGCGCCCCTATCTCATGGCGACCGCCCCCTTCCTCGCTTTTCCGCTAGAAGCCGCTCACGATGTCGCGCGCCCAGGAGCCGCTCTTCACGAGGGCCAGGATGAGCAGCACGCACATGGCCAGGTACTGCAGCGCGTAGGTGAGCCCGTTCGCGACCGCGTCGGCCGGGGTGCCCGTCCCGGGGTTCGCCCCGGTGAGCCCGCCGAGCACGAGCGGGAACGATATGAGCAGCACGAGGATGATGACGCCGGCGATGCAGACCGCCCCGAAGCTCTTCAGGTAGCCAAGGCCTATCTGGCGCGTGGCGTCCATGCCGAGGAACGCCAGCGGGATCGGGGCGAACGCGGCCATGATGTAGAGCTGGAGCGCGCGGGCCCAGCAGACCACGAGGGCGACGACGTAGGCCGCCAGCACCACGACCCAGCTGATGAGGCTCACGACGAGCATGGCGATGAGCGACGGGATGTCGTCGTCGGTGGTGACGACGGACACCTCGGGCAGGTCGAGCGCGCCTCCGGCGCCGAAGAGCGCCTCGACTCGGTCGATGGCGAGCCCGCAGACCTCGTAGATCGACGCCATCAGGTCGAAGCTGTTCTGTATGAGGAACAGGAACACGGCGAAGAACACGAGGAGGAAAACGACCTCCTTGACGCCGGGAAGGCTCTGGCTGCCGTCCATGCGCTGGGAGATCTCGATGAGCTTCAGGGTGAAGACCAGGCCGAGCACCCCGCACCCGATCGGCAGGATGGCAACCTGCCACACGCCGCGGGCGACGTCGTGCATGGTCAGGTCGCTCGAGCTCGTGAGCATGTGCGCGAAGTCGGCCGAGAGGATCCCGTTCGCGCCGATCGACCCGAGCACGCCCGTCTGCGCCTTGAACATCCAGTTGCAGCAGTCGCGCAGAAGGCCGCACAGCCAATCGTTGACGTCCCCGGCGATGTCGGCGTATGCCGGCTGCGCTGGGACGAGCAGGAGCGCGCAGAGGGCGAACGCCGCCGCGGCGGAGACGGCGAAGGCCCTCCGGCGTCGCGATTCAAGCGCCCGCACGGCTACATCGCCTCCAGCGAGCCGCCGCGCGAGACCACGGTGACCACCGTCGAGGCGGGGTCGTCGAGCGTGAAGGTCGTCGACGCGACGTTCCCGGCGTAGTCGAGCCACACCTCCTTGTCCCAGGTGGCTCCCGTCGCCCGCGGGGACACCTCCGCCGCCTTCCCGGCGACGGCCTCCTCGATGGCGGCGGCATCCGCGCCCAGCGCCTCGGAGAGGCGGCCGTCGGTGCCGGTCACGGAGAACGCTCCGTCTTGCGCCTTCTGGGGCACGTAGGCCTGAGTCAGGAGGTCGCAGGCCAGGGTGCGGGCGTCCCCGCCGCCCGAGACCTGGATGAGCGACAGGCCTCCCGCCTTGTCGCCGGTTCCCTTGACCTCGATGGGCACGCTGAGCACGCCGCCGGCCTCGGAGGGCTCCTCGGCCGAGAAGAACCAGGCGCGCTCGGTGCCGCCCGCGCTCTCCACCATGGCGCCCTCGACGATCCGCAGCGTGGCTGTCGGGTCGTCGGCGCCCGTCCATGCGGTGTTCCAGAGCGCCTCGGCGCCCGAGGCGGCCTTCCCGGTTGCCGCGTCGGCGCCTGCAGCCGCGGGCTGCTCTTGCTCCTGGGGACTATCCTGCGCGCCTTCCTGCGGGGCGATGGCGCAGCGCGCCGCGCCCGCGCCGAGCGCCACGGTGAGCGCGCCTGCCGCGACGGCGGCCATGACCCTTGACTTTCCCTGCATTGGTTTCTCCTATCTCGCGGTGAGCGCGCAGCTGAAGCTGCCGATGCCGCTCGCTATGCGGCACACGTCGCCCGCTCGCGGCTCGTGTATGTACCTGTCGTCGCCGATGTAGATGGCCACGTGGCCCGAGCGGTAGAGGATGTCGCCGGGCTTCGCCTCCGAGAGCGGTATGCGCCTGAGCTCCTCGTACTGGGAACCCGTGTAGTGGCTTATGCGGATGCCCGCCTGCGCGTAGCAGTACTGCGTGAGCCCGCTGCAGTCGAGCGCCTTGCCGGGGGTCGAGCCTCCCCACACGTAGGGCACGCCGAGCTGGCTGTACGCCGCCTCGACGATCGCGTTCCCGTTCGCGGTCGAGTCCTTCAGGTCCTCGACCGTCATGGAGTCGAGCCGGTAGAGGCCCCATTGCGCCATGATCGACTTCAAGGACTCGACGTAGGACGAGTCGGTCGCCCAGCCGGCGTCCTTGAACCCCTCGGCCATCCTGTCCGAGTCGTGCCTCTCGATCGCCTCCCGGATGAGGGCGTTGCCCGAGTAGCGCTCCGCCTGCAGGAAGACCCTGCTGCGGAAGCGGATGCACTCGGCGTCGCCGGTGAAGCGGATGAAGCTCGCCGTGATCTGGGTGTGCTCGCCGGGCACGTACTCCTCGCTGGTGGCCCAGTTCGCCTTGCCGGCCACCTCGGGGCAGCCCGCGTAGCCCGACCACCACTTCATGCCGAAGAGGTTGTGGTCGCGCTCTGCGAGCTGGCTCATGCGGTCGCCCTGGCCGGACTCCTGGATGATCTGC
The DNA here is from genome assembly GCF_052065125.1 of Collinsella sp. HCP28S3_G2. NCBI lineage: Bacteria > Bacillati > Actinomycetota > Coriobacteriia > Coriobacteriales > Coriobacteriaceae > Collinsella > Collinsella sp. HCP28S3_G2. The sequence goes on along the minus strand of NZ_JBQHUO010000021.1, from coordinate 284 downwards.
GCGATGGTGCAGCCCGCCGGGTGCCCGTACTCCTCCTGGCACTCGAGCGCCGCCTCGACCATCTCGTAGGTGATGTAGGGCGGCAGCCCCTCGAGGCCCTGCTTGGAGGCCGCGTCGTCCCAGAAGCCGAACAGCGCGCTCAGCAGCTGCGCGACGGCGAGCGCGCACGCGACGAAGGCCACGATGCCGGCCACCGCCCCGAGCAGGGCGGGCGCCGCGCCCGAGACCGCGCCCGCGATCGCGGAGGCGGCGCCCTTCGACCCCGCGGCTCGGGCCGCCTCGCC
>NZ_JBQHUO010000020.1:0-13057 GCF_052065125.1 Collinsella sp. HCP28S3_G2 | reverse complement strand
GTAAGGGCTACCGCACGGGCCGATACTCAAAGCCCATTGTGGCATCCCGAGCCCGCGGAAAGAAGCTGCGCCGCGGGGGAGGCGACCCAAATGGCTTTCTCATATCGTCTTTCTTATCCAGGAGAACAATGCGAGAACTCAGCATCTTCGTCGACGAGTCGGGAAGCGACGGCCTCTCCGACCGCCACTACCTGCTCACCGTCGTCATGCACGACCAATCCGAAAACATCGCGAATTCGATCGCGGCATATGAGGGCGCCCTTCGCGCCAAGGGGCTCCCGGACATACCCTTCCATGCGTCGCCGCTCATGAACGGCAAGGACCAGTACTCGGGGCTCGACCTGAGGACGCGCAAGATGATGCTCGGCTCGTTCCGCGTCTTCTTCCGCCACATGCCCGTAAAGTACCACACCTTCGCATACGCGACCAAGCAGTTCGCCTCGCTCGACAAGCTTGCGGGGGCGATGCGAAGGGATATCGTGAACTTCCTGTTCGACAACCTCGCGGAGCTGCAATACTACGATTTGGTCAAGGTCTATTACGACAACGGCCAGCACTCCATCGCCGAGTCACTCCATCGCGCGGTCGAGTACGCGCTGTCGAAGGACGCCGTCGTCTACCGATCGGCGCAGCCCTCCGAGTACCGGCTTTCGCAGGCGGCGGACTACATCTGCACCATGGAACTCACGGCAATCAAATACGCCGAGCACACCGCCACCGCGACGGACGAGAAGTTCTTCGGCAAGTGGTCCGATTTCAAGAAGGGCATACTGAAGGAGACGCGCAAGAAGCTCGTCTAGGGAGGCGATCAGCCCTTGGCGGAGCGTTTACCGACAATGGAGTCTGTTACGGGGGGGGTTGATAAGACGCCACTTAGCTGCATAATAGGTTCCAGTTAGAAACCCTCGGGTTTGCGGGGCGGGATCGTGAAAGCGATTCTGCCCTATTTTTTTAAAAGACTGCTCGTCCAATGGCTTCTGCATCAGATAAACCACTTGGAGCAGAAGCCGATTTGGAAGACCGAATGGACCAGCATCGAGATTCCTAAACAGGCCATCATCACGCAAAACCCGATTCCGGCCCATTTCATGAAGGGGTCTTTGCCCAGCCTGTCGGAATCCCGTTCAGATCGGTCGGGTGAATAGGTGTCGGCGTACACGTCGACCCTGGCAGACTCTTTTGAAAGCAGCTCGAGGGCCTCGTCGAGGTCGCCGGCGAGCTTGTCCCCGTCGATTCCGACCTTGAAAAGGTGCGTCTCGTCATGCTGCTTGAGCGCCGATTCATCCTGCAGCAGGTAGAACCTCTCGCCGTTCACCCCGTTCGCCAGAGCGGTCCTCTCGCTCGAGAACGATCGGATCTCCCTCTTGAGCCTCGGGAAGGCCCCCTTGCCCTCGATTCCGAACTTCTGCGCGAGCGACTCAAGCTGCCAGAGCAGGTCGTACAGCCCCACCGCGGGCAGGAGTCCGGCCCCGTACGCCTTTTCGAGCATCGTCCGCTCGAAGCGGTCGTATGCTTTGATTGCCTCGCCGTAAGTCAGCGTGGTCCCGATCGAGGGCATCTCATTCATCTGCATCGATTCTCCTGTCCGCCGATTAGAGGCTGCTCGCCTCGCCGAGCGCTGCCGTATTCGCCGCGAAGCGCACCCCTCCAGAGGTGAGCTCGACGGGGTGTCCGGATTTGACCAGGTCGCAAAGGGCGTATATTCCATATCCCGCCACCCCGGCAATGGAAACGACGAGGCATCCGAGGAGGCCGGCCTGAGGCCCGGTGATGCCGTTCGTCGCATCGACAAGGGATTTGAGCATGCCCCGACAATCGCTTGCTTTGTTGTCCACCGCATCAATCGCCGCGTAGCTTGTAGCGGTGCGTTCCATAACGTCGTTCATCTGCTTACCTCCATTTTCCCGTTGATCCGAGCACGTATCCGCCCGCAAGGCCTAAAAGAAGAGCCACTGCACCCGAGACGAGCGCAGGAGACGGCCTCCGCGCCTGAGATACCGAGCAGGTCTCGCTCTCGGGAGCGGACACGCGAGCGAAATCTTCGCCCTCTTTCTCCTCCGCAACCGATCGGGCGATCAGCGAGAGGGCCTCATGCAGGGTTGCCGATACGTACTCGAAATCGATCTCCGGCTCGATCTCGATGGGATGGTGGGCAGCTTCAAGCGCCGCCTTGATGGCGGAGACGTCTTCGGCCCCTAGGACCTCGTCGCCTCTCAGCAGCTCCTCGACTCGACGCGCGATGCTGCCCGTGCTCTGAACCTCGACTCGATCAGAATCGTTCCGAATAAAGGTCTTCTCGTTGGCGTTGACGACAAGGGAGACGATCCTTTCATCAGGGAGCTCGCGCCCAATTGCGTTGGACACTACCTCGCGCAAGACGTAACGTTTGGAGGCCATCCTCTCCCCGACGTTGCGCATGCGCCCGCTTCCGTCCTCAAACCTCAGGATCCCGTCGCTCCCGATCGCGGCCGAGGAGGAGTAGTTCTTCACTTCGACTATCACAAGACCCTGCCGGCTGACGAGGATCTGGTCGAACTCATCGTGCTCGCCCTCGTAGTCCAGCTCGGCATTGACCAGTTGCTCGAAGCCGGACCCGACATGCTTGATCGCGTAGAAGACCCGTCGTTCCCCGGCAAAACCCCTGATTAGGCCAGCGTGATAGGAGCTGAATCTCTTCAGCGCCTCTATCGCCGCGAGATAGCTTGGGACGCCCATGAGTCCGAGCTCTTCGCCTCGAGCAATAAGATGGTCGATGACGTGGTAGGTCTTCACGCTGGAGCTGTACTTGTCTTGAAACACCGTTCTGCATATTGCTTGCTCGAAATCGTTATGTCGTTCGAGAAGGGCCGGCACCTCGAACGATTTCTTGGTCAATTCGCATTTCATCGTTTAATCCTTTCGTATCGGATGACTTGATTCTCTCAACTTGATAGACTCGTGTATAGAAGCTTTTCACGAGTATCTCAGTGGTAAATGGAAGAGAGAAACAACATGGGACGAGTCTTAACCGATCAAGAAATGAAAGACGCCTGGGGTGAGCGATTTAAAACCGAGAGGAAAAAATGGTATGCAACGCAAGAGGACTTCGCGAATGCAATGCAGAAAGAAGGGCATGCTACGACGAAGACCACTGTTGGACGCTGGGAGAAAATCGGCGGCAAATACGGCAAAGAAAAACCCGGTTTCCCATCGTTTCCCACGATGCAAACGATTTCAAGACTCCTGAAAGTCCAGATTGGATACTTGATCGGCGAATCAAAGGGAAGGACGTTCGACGAGCAGGAGGTTTCGGAATATCTCGGAATAAGCGTGGAGGCGGTCAACGCGCTTCGCGAGCTCGCGGCGAGGCCCGGCGCCAATAGCAGCCCGTTTAAAGAAAAATACGGTTTGCCAACGACCTCTTATGCAGACACCCTCGAAAAAGTCCTGACGAGCAGTAGCTTTCGATGTCTTATTGACCATCTGAACGAGGTGGATTGCGGCATCTCCGATTTCACTGAGAGAAATTCCCCTAAATCCCGGAACGACAACGCGAACCTACTGGAAAGCGAACGCTGTCGCGAATATCGCCTTAGCCCAGAATCGAATCCGGAACGATTCGATCATGATGGGCACTTGGTCAACGAGAGCGGTGCAAGAATGTTCGACCCAGAAGACCCGGAAAGGCTTGGAGAAGAGGTCATCGGCATGAGGAATAGGGTGCGAATGGCGAAATGCCTGCTGATAGACGACCAAATGGCCATGGTCCGCGAGGTCTGGCCTCAAGTCGTTCAGCTCGATGAGGGCGTGGCGGACCTCGGCGATATTGTCGTTCAGGCGACCGAGAACAGCTGCAGGGTAACGGAGAAGCCCTAATCGAGCCGCCGACGCCCGCTCGTCCACCCCAGCTTGCCCAGACGGCCCTCCCGCAATGTCCTTGTCCCGGCGGGTGGGTACCATTTACCCGGGTGCACCTGGGGCAACGGGCTGAAAAACCTGTGCAAGGTCGCTCGCAGAACACGCAACATCAAACACGACAGAAGAGGCGAACGACAGATGCCGGACCCCGGACGACAGCACCGCGGAAGACGAGCATTCCGACCACAACCGAACAACTCCAGCTACTAGGCAGGCGCCCGCATGGGTGCCTTTTACTTTTCAGGGACTTAGCTGCGAGCTAAGGCACGCGGCTCATGGCCGTTTCGTGGAGGCACGACCAGCTCGACCCACTTCGACCCGTCTCCGCTCCTGCCGTGCTCACCAATCGCCATCAGGCGGTTCAATCGTCGTGCAGACGAAAAGGGACACTGTGCCGTGCGGTGTCCTCGCGCGGTGCCGCACGGGAAGATTGGAGGAACCATGGCACGCACAGCCGAATGCGCCGCGCCCGAGGGAAGCCGAGATCGGGACGAATGGATGACGGTGATCGAGATGCAGGAGTACATGAGGGCGAGCCGAAACAAGGCGTACGACCTCATCTGGTCGGGAGAGATCGACTCGTACAGGCTCGGAAGGAAGCTCCTGGTGTCGAGGGCGTCAGTGGACGCCTACATCGAGTCGAGGAGCGGCAGGAAATGACGGCGGCGACCGCCCCGGGAGCCGCCCGCGGCCGGGCACGCGAGGGAGCCTCGAGACGAAAGGAGCTCGAGGACGACCATGACCAAGAGCATTAGCAGGAGCCAGGTGAGGCTCATCGCATCGACCAACGCGATATTCGGAGCCGACGAGGCGTGCGCGATGCTGCGCATCAGCCGCGACGCAATGTACCGGCTCGCCAAGGACCCCGACGACCCGTTCCCGATCCGCTACATCGGCGGCAAGACGCGCGACGGCATCGTGCTGCACGACGAGCTCGTCGCATGGGTCGAGCGCAACAGCGTCGTCGGCTCGCCCAGAAGGGGCTAGCGCCGATGGCGGCCGCAGGCCCGAGGGGGCGCGACGGCCCCTCCCCGCGCGAGTTCACGGCGGTACGGCACTTCATGATGGCGGACCTGGGCCTCTCCGGCCTTCCCCTGCTCGTCTACGCGCGCATCTTCGGCTTCTGCGACGCCGGGTGCGGCTACTTCGAGAGCAAGGGCGGCCTGGCACGATTCCTCAACGTGCAGGAGCGCAGCGTCCACCGCGCCATCCGCGACCTGCTCGACCGGGGCCTCATCGAGGAGTGCGGCGTGCACGCCCCGGCGCGCGGGCACGCCACCAAGCGGTACCGCATCGTGCGCGAGAGGCTGCCGCCCGGAGCGCTGGCAACCCCTGGCGATTCGTCAGGGTTCCCGGCGCGAAAGGGTGACGAAATGACAGGGCTCGGCGCGAACAAGGATGACGAACCGTCAGGGTTCGCAGCCCGAACCCCTGACGAGATGTCAGGGAAACCCCTGACGATATGCCACCCAATAAGCAAAAGGGACAACAAGGACTTCAGAAGATAAGGAAGGGGCGCCCGATGGACCGAGCGGGACTCATCACCCTGGAGCAGGCCCGTGCGGCCGGGCTCTCCTTCGACGAGCCGGAGCCGAGGGCGTGCCCGCACTGCGGCGCCGCCCTCGATCCGCTCGGCGCGGCGCTGGCGGGCAGGGTCGCCTGGGTCTCCGCCGCCCCCTGCCCGTGCGAGGGCGCAGCCAGCGAGCGGGAGGCCGAGGCGCGAAGGCGCGCGGCCCTCGCCGCCGAGGAGGAGGCCGCCCGCCGGGAGAAGGCGCTCTCGCGCGCGGGCATCCCAAGGCGCTACTGGGCCGCCGAGGCCGACCGCCCCGAGTTCGCCGAGTACATCGCCTCGTTCGCGGGCAACGGGGGCGCCGGGCTCTACATACACGGGGGCGTCGGCGCCGGCAAGACGCACGCCGCCTCCGCCATGGCCAGGCTGTTCGCCGAGGCCGGCTACGACGTCGCCTTCACGACGGCCAAGGGCATGCTCGAGCGCGTGAAGGCGACGTTCGACGAGGGCGGCACCGAGGCCGCCGTCGCGCGGTACGCCAAGTGCGACGTCCTCGTGCTCGACGACCTCGGCAAGGAGGACGCGACCGAGTGGTCCGTCGGCACCGTGTTCAGCGTGCTCGATGCGCGCTACGAGGACATGCGCCCGACCATCGTCACGTCGAACTACGCGCCCGGCGCGCTGGCGGACAGGCTCGCGAGGCGCGGCGAGCGCGTCACGGCAGAGGCCATCGCGAGCAGGATCTCCCAGACCTGCAGGCCCGTCTACCTGGGCGGAAGGGACAGGCGCCGGCGCGCCTGACCTGTGCGATTCCCGTGGAGGCGCGGACGGCTCGACCCAGCTCGACCCATCGCGGGCGGCCCCGCCCTATGCCGCAATCGAAATCGCTATACACGTCTTGGGCGGCGCCGACGCGCCGGCACGCACGCCTGCTCCGACTCGCACCGTGCCCCCATCGCGAGGACGCCGCCCGCCAAGCAACAAACGAAAGGAGGAGGGCCCATGGACGGCTTCGAGAGGATAACCGGCCGCGAGCACGACGGGCTCGTGGAGAAGTGCCAGGAGAACGGCTGGCTCAAGGTCGGCGGCTTCGACTGGCAGGACGACCCGTTCCTCGAGGAGTACCCCTACGAGTTCTCCCGCACGGACAGCGTCGACAGGCTCCGCGAGGCGCTCGGCTCGGGCAACTGGGCCATACGCTAGGGGTTCTGCTACCGCGACCTCGCGTTCATCCAGCAGGTGAACGGCGGCGACGAGTGGTGGACGCTCAAGCGCGACGGCGACGCGTGGACCGGCTTCGAGAGCTGGAGCTTCGGCGCCATCGCCCAGGAGCCCGAGCGGTTCGAGCGCGCCATGCGCGACATGTGCGAGGCGACGCCGGAGCAGTGCCGCAGCGGCGAGTGGGCCCATCTGCACGAGAAGGCTCCCGAGCCGCTGGCGCAGCGCGCCGCGTCCGCCCGCGAGGCGAGCCGCGCGCACGCCGGGCAGGAAGCCCGCGCCCCAATGGCGCGCGAGAGGGCCGTCGGGGCCGAATAGGGACGACCGGGGCGCGAAGGCGCCCTTTTTCATCTCGACTGGAAGGGAGGCGCGGGATGGCGAGCGACTACGGGGACGAGGCGGGCGGCAAGCTGCTCGACTGGATGCTGAGGATCGGCCAGGAGGCCGGCGCCGAGGCAATGGCGCGCAGCGCGAGGGAGCTCTCCGAGCGCCTCGCGGGAATCCGCGGGACCATCGCCGGCGGGCGCGCCGAGGCCATCGCGGCCGACGGCGTGCCGGCCTACGCGAAGCTCAGCCTCGAGGAGCTCTCTGGGCTTCCCGAGTACGCGACGATCAAGGAGGTCGTCTCCGACAAGCTGCGCGCCGCGTCGGTCGAGCACCACATCATCCCCGGCGAGGGCCGCGACTGGCTGCTCTTCAAGGTGGAGGACGCCCCCGAGGTCGACGAGGCCTTCCGCCAGCTGGAGCAAGAGACGGGCAAGGCCGCCGATCGCGCAAGGGAGCGGCTCTCCGAGATCGCCGAGAGGCGCCAGGCGCCCGAGCGGCTGGCGGAGCGCGCCGAGCGGGCGCGCGAGGCGTCGAGGGCCCACAGCCAGGGCATCGGCCGGGACCGCGGCCCGCGCCAGATCGAGGGGCCCGAGAGATGAGGTGGCAGGCGGCGGCCGCGCTGGCCGCGGCGGCGTTCGCCGCGGGAGACTTTGCGGCCGCGGCAATCGCGGCGTCGGGCACGAGCCCGATCCTCGACCCGGAGGCCGCCATGGCGGCGATCCCCGCGGCGCTCCGCGCGGGGCGCGTCTTCTCCGCGGAGGCGGTTCCCCTGTGCGCCGGGACCGCCTGCGCGTGCGGCGCGCTCCTCGCCTGGGCCCGCTCACTGGGGACCAAGGGGGCCCGGCGCGACGGCGAGGAGCACGGTAGCTCCAGGTGGGCCACGCGCAAGGACATCGCGCCCTTCGGCGACCCCAAGGACCCCGACAACAACATCATCCTCACCGACAACGCGCGCATCCGCCTCGTGAGCCGCAGGTTCGACCTCTCCACCGACACCAACGACAACGTGCTCGTGGTGGGAGGACCCGGCACCGGCAAGACGCGCTACTACGTCAAGCCGAACCTCCTGCAGGCCAACGCCAGCTTCTTCGTGACCGACCCGAAGGGCACGCTCATCCGCGAGATGGGCGGCGCGCTGGCGGAGCTCGGCTACGAGATCCGCGCGTTCGACACCATCGACTTCACGCGCTCCATGCGCTTCAACCCCATAGCCTACATACGCGACGAGGCGGGCGTCATCCGCTTCGCCCGCGGCATCGTCGCCAACACCGAGGGCGACGCCGACCACAAGGGCGACCCCTACTGGGAGAAGGCCGAGCGCCTGGTCTACACCGCGCTCACGGCCTACCTCGTCATGCACTGCGAGCCCGCCGACAGGAACCTCGACGGGCTGCTCACGCTGCTCTCGCTCGCCGACGCCCGCGACGACCCGGGCTACATGAGCCCGCTCGACATGGTGTTCCGCGAGCTGGAGACCGGCGAGCGCTACGTGAGGCGCGGCGGCGCTTCGGCGGAAGGCTGCGGTTCGCTGCGCGGCTTCGCCGAAGAGGACGGCGCGTGGGAGTGGGTCAAGGTCCGCGAGCCCGCGCCGCCCGACGACTTCGCGCTCGCGAGCTACCGCGAGTTCCGCGTGGCCGCCGGCGACACCATGAAGTCGATGCTCTCGAGCTGCAACGTCCGCCTGAAGCCGCTTTCCATCCGCGCCGTGCGCGACCTCACCTCCAAAGACGAGCTCGACCTCGCCCACATGGGCGACGAGGGCGCCAAGGTCGCGCTCTTCGCGTCTATGAGCGACACCGACTCGACCTTCGACTTCCTGTTCGCCCTGCTCATGGATACGGCCGTGAGCGCGCTTTGCGCCGAGGCGCTCGAGGCGCACGGCGGCTCGCTGCCCACGACGGTGCACTTCGTCTTCGACGAGTTCGCCAACATCGGGCGCATACCCGACTTCGAGCGGACCATCGCCGTCACCCGCAGCAGGAACATCGCCGTCTCGATGATCGCCCAGTCGCTCTCGCAGCTGAAGGAGACCTACGGCGACAATAACGCCGAGACCATCGTGAACGCCTGCGACACGCTGCTCTACCTGGGCGGCAAGGCGAACGAGACCAACGAGGAGATCAGCAAGATGGCCGGCAAGCAGACGGTGGCGAGCGAGACGCAGAGCGACTCGCGGGGCGCCGGCTGGACCCGGACCGTGAACCGCGGCATCTCCGAGCGCGACCTCATACAGCCCGCCGAGGTGGCGCGCATGCCGCGCGAGGACGCGCTCGTGCTCGTGAACGGGTGCATGCCGCTCATGGACCGGAAGTACCGGCTCGAGCGCCACCCGCGCTCGGGCCTGCTCGAGGAGGCCACGCGCCGCGGCCCGTTCGACTTCGCGGAGTACCGCAGGCGGAAGGACGGCGCCTCGTGACGGGGCCGCGGAGGGCGCGGGCCTCCCCCGCCGCGGGGGAGGAGCAGCAAGGAACATCGTCAACCGAAAGCAAAGGAGAGCAGCATGCTCGCAAACGTCATCAAGCTCGTGTCGGGCTGCGTGACCTTCCTCGGCGGCTTCCTGGTCGTGTGGGGAGCGGTCTCGCTCGGCCTGGCCATCAGGGAGCAGCAGGGCGGCCCGCAGATCGCGACCGCCATTTCCACCATCGCCGGCGGCGCGATCATCATCGCCGCGTCGGTCTACTTCGGGCAGCTGGACACGTCCTGGCTGCCGGCATAGGGGGCGTCGCGGATGGCGCTCCGGATACCGGTGCAGAAGGACATCGGGGAGTACGAGGAGAAGATCGTCGGGAAGATGAGCCTGCGCACGCTCGCATGCGTGTCGCTCGGCTTCGGCAGCGCGGTCGGGGCGGCGGCCTTCGTCCACCTGGGCCTGCACGCCGACGTCGCGGACGCGGCCTTCCCGATCATGCTCTGCAGCATGCCGTTCTGGCTCGCCGGGTTCTGGCGGCCCTTCGGCATGCGCGCCGAGGAGCTGCTGCCGCTTTTGGCGGCACACGAGTTCTCCCCGCAGCTGCTCGCGTACGAGCCCTGCCTCGCCGGGAGCCTCCCCGAGGGCTCGCCGCGCCCGGGCCGCCCGGGACGTCGCGCGAGGCGCAGGGCAAGGAAGAAAGGAGCCGAGCTCTATGAGCCGAGCAAGAAGCAACAAGGAGAATAGGCCGAAGCGCCCGAGCACCCTCGGGCTGCTCCTCGGCGGCACGGGCGGGCGCAAGGACGCCTCGAAGGGCGCGGAGGCCGAGCGGCAGAGGCGCCGCCGGGAGCGCGACCGCTCGCGCGAGATGGCCGCCTACGTCGGCTACGACGCCATGTACAGGGACGGCATCGCCCAGGTGATGCCCGGGGTGTTCAGCCAGACGGTCGAGTTCTCCGACATCAGCTACCAGTCCGCGCGCAAGGAGGCGCGCGAGACGGCCTTCACCGTGATGAGCTCGCTGTTCAACTACTTCCCGGCGGACTCCCACGTGCAGCTCCAGGTAGTGAACGCGCCCATCCCCGCCGACGAGGTCGGCCGCAAGGTCTTCTTCGAGCCCGGGGAGCGCGCCACCGCCGGGCTCGCCGAAGAGTACAACCGGATCCTCAACGACAAGATGCGCGAGGGCGTCTCGAACCTCGTGCGCCACCGCTACCTGACCTACGCCGTGGGCGCCGACGACGTCGACGCCGCGGTGCCCAAGCTCGCGCGCATCCGGGGCGACGTGGAGCAGACGCTCGCGCGCATACGCTGCTCGTCGCGCGCCCTCGACGGCGTCGAGAGGCTCGAGCTTTTGCAGGGGCAGCTGCGCCCGGGGTCGCGCTTCGAGTTCTCCTGGGACAAATTGTCCCCGACGTCGGGAGCGCGCACGAAGGACTTCGTCATGCCCTCCACGCTCGACTTCAAGCCCGAGGGCAGGTCCGACTGCTTCCGCAGCGACGGGCGCTACGGCGCGGTGCTCGCGGTGCGCAGCTTCGGGTCGGTCATCGAGGAGACCTACCTCGCCTCCATCATCGACCTGCCGCTGCCGCTCAACGTGACGCTGCACGTGCAGCCCATCGCGCAGAGCGAGGCGCTCGCGCTCGTGAAGCGCCAGATCGACTGGATGGACAAGGAGATCATCGACGAGCAGATGAGCGCCGTGAAGAAGGGCTACGACTACCAGATCCTGCCGCCCGAGCTGCGCTTCTCGAAGGAGGAGGCCGAGGAGCTGCTCGACTTCCTGCGCAACAAGTCCGAGCGCCTGTTCGTCTACACGGGCCTCGTCTACACCTGGGCCGACAGCCTCGAGGAGCTCGACCGCCGCGTCCAGCAGGTGACGAGCGTCGCGCAGGGCTGCACGATCGGCCTCGAGCCGCTCCACTTCCGGCAGCGCCAGGCTCTCAACTCGGTGCTCCCGCTCGGGGACAACCACGTCACCGTGAGCCGCTACCTCACCACGGGGCAGGTGGCCATGCAGATGCCCTTCGCCAGCCAGAGCCTCGACGAGGCGGGCGGAGGCTACTACGGGCAGTCCAGGGAGAGCGGGAACCTGGTGCTGTGCGACCGCAAGCGCCTGGCGAGCCCCATGGGCTTCGTGTGCGGCAAGCCCGGATCGGGCAAGAGCTTCTCGGTGAAGCGCGAGATAACCAACACCGTGCTCGCGCACCCCGAGGACGAGGTCGTGATCTTCGACCCGGCCGGCGAGTACGGCAACCTCGTCGGCGCGCTCGGCGGCGCGAACGTCGAGCTCGCCCCGGGATGCTCGGCGGTGCTCAACCCCCTCGACACCGCCGACGTCGCGGACCGCGCCGACGCCGCCAAGCTCGCGTACAAGACCGACGCGGTGCTCGCGCTCTCGAGCGCGCTCATGGCCGAGGGCCGCGAGGGCCTGCCGGAGCGCGACCGCTCGATCATCGCCCGCTGCGTCGGCGAGGCGTACCGGGAGTGCGCGAGGGACGGCCGCCTGCCCACGCTCGGCGACTTCCACGCGGCGCTGCTCGCTCAGCCCGAGCCCGAGGCCGCCGACATCGCGCTGCGCTACGAGCGCTACGTGAAGGGCGCGTTCTCCTTCTTCAACGGCCAGAGCAACGTGGCGCTCGACAACCGCATCACCAACATCGACATGCACGGCCTCGGCCAGAACATGCGCGTGTTCGGCATGATCACGGCGCTCGAGATGGTGCGCAACCGCGTGATGGTAACGCCGCCGCGCCCCAACTACACCTGGCTCTACATCGACGAGGTGCAGAGCCTCTTCGCGCACCCGACGGTGGTCGAGTACTTCGCCCGCCTGTGGCGCGAGGGGCGCAAGTTCGGCCTCATCTGCACCGGCATCAGCCAGAACACGAGCCACATGCTGGCCAACGCCGAGGCCCGCGACATGGTGCTCAACTCCGAGTTCTTCCTGCTGCACAAGCAGTCCACCGCCGACCTCGACGCATGGGCGGAGATGCTCCAGCTCTCCGCCACGGAGCGCGGCTACATCGGCGACGCCGTCAAGCCCGGCGAGGGCCTGCTCATCAGCGCCGGGATCCGCGTGCCCATCACCGACGACTTCCCGAAAGGCTCGCTCTACGACCTGTGGAACACCAAGCCCGCAGAGGTCGCCGAGCGCGAGATGCGCCGGGCGGCGCGAGAGGCGGAGGAATAGGAATGGCCGGCCCGAGCGAGGGCGGCGGGATGCTCGAGGTGGTCGGGGCGCAGCGCCGCGACGTGCTCACCGCGGGCGACGTCGCGGAGACCGAGCGCGACGCCCTGGGAAACGTCTCGGAGGGTGCCGGCCCGCTCGACGAGGCGGGGGGCCCAACCGCAACGGCGAAGGGGCGCCCTTCCAGGCCCGACGCGCCGGAAGGCGGGCTCGGGGACAAATTGTCCCAACCAGCCGGCGACCGGCGCGCGGCGGCCGCGATGCGCTCGCGCGTCGATGCGGCGAAGCTGGCGATCGCCCGGGAGGCCGTCTCCCAGCTCGACGACTCGGAGGAGCTCGAGGGCGCCTCGGGCATGTACGACGCGGGGCGTGCGGCCAAGAAGGCCGCGGGAAGGCTGCGGCAGAGGAAGGCGAAGAAAGCAGCCCAAGGCAGCCGCAAGGCGGCGACCGCGCTCGGCGCCCCAAAGGGAGGCGCGCGCGGCCCCGAGGCTGTCTCTTATACACATCT
>NZ_JBQHUO010000019.1:0-17086 GCF_052065125.1 Collinsella sp. HCP28S3_G2 | reverse complement strand
GCACGCGAGGAGCGGAGCGACGAAGCGGAAGCGGGCGGCGCCAGCCGCACGCGGACATCCCTCATCGCCCACCACTTGATTGAAAAGGCTCCCAGCGATGGGGGCCTTTCCCTTTTGGGCCCAGTGCAGAGGGATTCGAACCCGCAAGGGTGCGGAGCTGAGGAAACGCGAAGCGTTTTCCAGCGCAGCACGCGAGGAGCGGAGCGACGAAGCGGAAGCGGGCGGCGCCAGCCGCACGCGGACATCCCTCATCGCCCACCACTTGATTGAAAAGGCTCCCAGCGATGGGGGCCTTTCCTTTTTGGGCCCAGTGCAGAGGGATTCGAACCCGCAAGGGTGCGGAGCTGAGGAAACGCGAAGCGTTTTCCAGCGCAGCACGCGAGGAGCGGAGCGACGAAGCGGGGCGCGGGCGGCGCCAGCCGCACGCGGACATCCCTCATCGCCCACCACTGAATTGGAAACGGTCCTCGCAAGGGGACCGTTTTTGTTTGCATACGGCCTATCCCAGCCATGGTAAATCGATAGCAAAACGGGCTCCAGTTCGCCCAATCGTGCGCCAAACGGCACGTGACGGTCTGGAACCCGCTTCAAACTGCTATGCCTGATGGCGCTAAGCTAAAACACCCGCCAGGATCTCGATTAAGCTGTCCACGTCGGCTTCCTCGCACACGAGCGGCGGCAAGAAGCGCAGTGTATGTGCACCTGTAGCGTTAATCACGGCACCAGCCACCAATGCGCGAGCCACAACGTCGTGCGCATCACCCGCAGCATCGTCCAAATCGCAGCCGAGCATTAGGCCGCGACCACGCACCTCGGTAACATGCGGCAGCTTGGCGAGCCTTGCCTCCATATAGGCACCCACCTTGGCGGCATGGTCTGCGTAGTCACCGCGCACAAGCGCGGAGAGCGTCGCGGCACACGCCGCGATGGCCAAGCAGCTGCCGCCGAAGGTCGAACCATGGTCGCCGGGCTTAAAGATGTCAGCGATTTCTTTCTTTGCCACCACGGCACCCATGGGCACGCCGTCGGCGATGCCCTTGGCAAGACTCATGATATCGGGCTCCACACCATAAGTCTGGAACGCAAACGGCTTGCCGGAGCGGAAAATACCACACTGGACCTCGTCGGCGATAAGCACGGCACCCACCTCGTGTGCCAAGTCGCGCGCCGCAGCCATAAACTCCTCGGTCATGGGATGCACACCGCTTTCGCCCTGGATCGGCTCGAGCATCACAGCGCAAATCTCGCTTCCCAACTGCTTAAAGATTGCGTGCAGTTCATCTACATCGTTGGGTGTGCATGCCACAAAGCCACCCGGCAGCGGGCGGAAACTGTCCTGCAGCCAATCCTGCATGGTCGCCGCAATGGTCTCGAGCGTACGACCATGAAATCCGCCGCGCATACACACGATGGTGTTGCCACCGTTGCCAGCACGTTTGGCATACAGACGCGCGAGCTTCATAGAGCCCTCGTTGGCCTCGGCACCGGAATTGGCAAAGAACGTCTCCCACACCTGCTCGCCCGCAGTCGGAGCGCCAAGCGCCGCCGCCGTGGTCTCGTCGCCAGCGGCAATCGCGTCGGCAAGCACGCGCGCACCGTCCGCATCGTCGTTGGCGAGCTTGGACAGCAACGCCGCGACCTGGCCGCGCTGTTCAATGTAGAAGTAGTTGGAGACATGCAGGAGCTTCTTGGCCTGGGCCTCGAGCGCCGAGAGCACCGCCGGGTTGCCGTGGCCTAGGCTGCATACGCCAATACCTGCAAGAAAATCGAGATATTCGCGACCATCGTCGCCGGTGAGCTTCATGCCGTGGCCCTCGACAAACTCGACCGGCGAGCGGCCAAAGGTTTGCATAACGTAGTGGGATTCGAGCGATTGTTGAGCTGCAAGTGACATGAGATGCCTTTCGTTAAGCGCCAGGTGGCGCGGACTGTGGGTGTAACGGTGTGACGATTTCTAACCAGCTAGACCGTCTGGAGCTTCTCGACCTCGTCGAGGTTCTCGGTCAGGCGCGCCGCAAAGGTCGAAAGCGGGTGCGGGTGCGTATCAAATTCGTAGGCCGTCTCGGTAGAGTGGATCACGGTGCCGACGCCGGCATCGGTCAGCAGCTCCAGGAGCAGCGAATGCGGCGTGGTACCGTTAATGATGTGAGCGCGAAATACGCCGCCGACAAGCGCATCGACGGCCGCGCGCAGTTTGGGAATCATGCCCTTATCGACCTCGCCACCGTAGAGCATCTCATTAACCTCGTCGAGCGTTAGGTTGGAGATGAGCGAGTCTTTATCGCTAAAGTCCTTGTACAGGCCGTCGACGTCGGTCAAAAAGATCGCCTTGTGCGCGTGGAGCGCCGCCGCAACGGCACCGGCGGCGGTGTCGGCGTTGATATTGAAGAAGCCACCGTCCTCCCCCGCCGCGACGGTAGCGATGACGGGAATATACTCGCTATCGAGCAAGTTCTCGATGTAGTCGGTGTTGACATGCGTCACTTTGCCCACGCGTCCGAGCTCGGGGTCGAGCGGCTCGGCGATGAGCGTGCCGGCGTCGCTGCCCGATACGCCCACGGCCAAGTTACCGTGGTGGTTGATTGCCGCCACCAGCTCTTGGTTAACCTTGCCGCCCAGCACCTCGCGCACGATATCCATGGTCGCCGGCGTGGTCACGCGCTGGCCGTTCTTAAACTCGACGGGCATATCGTAATGGCTCAGCGCCTCGTTGATGGCTTTACCGCCGCCATGCACGATGACGGGGCGCATGCCGATAATCTTGAGCAAAACGATGTCGCTCATCACGTCGCGACGCAGTTGCTCGTCTACCATGGCGGCCCCGCCATACTTGATAACGACCGTCTTGCCGGTCAGGTTTTTAATCCACGGCAGCGCTTCGAACAGCAGCTGCGCAGTTGCTTCGTTGGATTCGCTCGAACGACAATCGCGTGCGAATTTCATAATCTGCCTCGTCTTTCGTATCGTTATCGCGCTGTGCTCCGCTGCCCGCAATCGCGGCGAGATGCGCAGCGTGCCTGGAGTCTAGGAGCGGTAGTCACCATTGATTGAGATGTACTCGTGCGTGAGGTCACAGGTCCACACGGTCGTTGCCGCGTCGCCTGCGCCCAGGTCGGCCGAAATCACGATCTCGGGCGCCTCAAAACGTCGCAGGGCCTCGTCCTCGTCAAAAGGAACAGTCAGGCCATCGCGGCAGACGGGCATGCCCATCATGTCGATGGAAACGTCCTCCTGATTAAACTTTACGCCGCACTTGCCGAGCGCCATGGCAACGCGACCCCAGTTGCAGTCGTGGCCAGCGATGCAGGTCTTGACGAGCGGCGAGTTGGCGACGGCACGGGCGGCGATATCGGCTTCCTCGTCGTTGGCGGCGCCGGTGACGTTAACCGTCACGAGCTTTGACGCACCCTCGCCATCGGCCGCGATGTTACGCGCCAGGCTCTCGCACACCTCGTGCACGGCAAAGGCTAATTCGTCAAAGGCGTCAGTGCCCTCGACGATGGCCTCGGCATCCGCGGCGGCGGCGCCAGAAGCCAGCATGATACAGGTGTCGTTGGTCGAGGTATCGGAATCGACCGTCACTTTATTAAAGGTCTGTTTAACGGTCGAGAGCAGTAGGGTGTGGAGCGCCGCCGACTCGACGGGGGCATCGGTAGTAATGACCGCGATCATGGTGGCCATATTGGGCATGATCATGCCCGATCCCTTGCACATGCCGCCCACCGTATAAGCGTTGCCCACATGGCCCACAGCCTCACTGCGGTAGCGAACGGCATACTCCTTGGAATGCGTATCGGTCGTCATGATGGCACGGGCTGCATCGGCGCCGCCATGGACAGAAAGTGCCTCGTAGGCGGACGGAATTGCCGTCTCAAACGTGTCGATCGGCAGAATCTGTCCGATCACGCCCGTGGAGGCAACTAAAATCTGTTGGGGTTCACAGCCAATGACCTGCGAGGCGATGTTGCACGTCTCACGCGCACAGGCAAGGCCGGTCTCGCCCGTGGCGGCGTTCGCGTTGCCGGAATTGATTGAAACACCGGCGATGATGCCATAGCCCTTGTCCGTACCGCCCAGGTTGGCACGGCTCACCTGCACGGGCGCCGCACAAAAGCGGTTAGTTGTAAACACGCCGGCCCCGGGACAGGGTTTATCGGGCACAACGAGTGCGTAATCCAGGCGCTCGGGATTCTTGCGGAATCCGGCATGGATGCCCGCCGCCTTAAAGCCGGCTGCCGCCGTTACGCCGCCCTCTACGGCACGAATCTTGATATCGAACTGCTCAGCATTCATCGTCCCTACGACTCCTTATATCAGATAAAAAAGCGGGTATCGACTGGCGCGCCATACCGGTCACAATAATTGACCAGCTTAAAAGTGGCGCCAAACTCGATACCCGACTACCAAATCGTTAATGATCGAATGTGCTACACCGGGCACGCCGCTGTGGGCAAGCCTCGTCGCTCGTCAAAACCAAAGACGATGTTGGCGCACTGGACCGCCTGGCCCGCAGCGCCCTTGCACAAATTGTCGATGGCGCCCGTCGCCACCAACACGCCCGCACGCTTGTTGAGCGCAAGGCCGATCTGGGCGGCATTGGTACCGACAACCGAAGCCGTCTTGGGCTGCTGGCCGGCATCGAGCACGCGCACAAAGGTACGACCGGCGTAGAACTTCTTGTAATGGTCGACGGCATCCTCAAGAGTCAGCGCTTCGAGAGCCTGCGTTGCGAGCGGCATCGTCACCGTTGAGAGCAGGCCGCGCTTGAGCGGTGCCAGGTGCGGAGTAAAGACGACGCGATCGGTAAGGCCCAGAATTTGCTCGATTTCTGGCGTATGGCGATGTTTTCCTACGCCATAGGCCTCCAGATTCTCGTCCGCGCTGCAAAAATGGGTGCGGGTGTTGCACGACTTACCGGCACCCGTCACGCCACTGATGGCGTCGACGACTACGGGGCCGCTCTGGGCCACCCAGCCCGCACGCACGGCAGGCGCGGCAGCAAGACTCGTTGCGGTGGGATAGCAACCGGCGCAGGCGACCAGCACGGGTCTGCCAGCGGCATGGCTGGAAGCAGCGGTCTCTAAGTCCTGGCAGAACAACTCGGGCAGACCGAAGGCACGTGTCTTGAGCAACTCGGGGCTCGTGTGCTCGGCGGCATACCATGTCTCAAAGACAGACGCGTCGCTCAGACGGTAATCGGCCGAAAGATCAAAGCAAGAGACACCCGACGCAAGCAGAGCGGGCACCTGTGCCATGGCAGCCGTGTGCGGCACGGCGAGAAAAACCGCATCGCAGCTCTTGAGTTCAGGGGCGTCATGTGTGGTGAAAACCAGATCGCTCACGCCAGCAAAGCTCGGATACACCGCGGACAGCAGCTGGCCGGCATCGGCGTTGGACGTAATGGCAACAAGTTCAAACTCGGGATGGCCGAGCACGAGGCGAATAAGCTCGGCGCCGGCATATCCAGCCGCGCCGACGATTCCAACCTTTAAAGACATATCGGACTCCTTGTCTGCGGTCTTATGCGTCATTGCGCATTCCGCAGCCGTCGTTATGAGGTAGGTTGAAACTTTAGCACCCGAGAATGCATATTTACGCAAATAATTTGTGTCTTCATGCATTGAAACATACCCGACACATTCGCTTGAAAGAATTGACAAAAAATAAGCGAGCTCTGCATTAGCCGCAGCGCATCATACTGCTGGCCAATGCTGGGCCCACCTTATACGGAATACCAAACTTAAGGGTCGCCCAGAGCAGCCTAGAGCTCGACCGGAACCCATTCGTCGTGATTGCAGATAAAAGCCTCGGGGTCCTCGACGCTAAAGAAGACGAGCGTGGGGTCGTTAGGCCCCTCATAGTGCTCGCTCAAGCGCTCAAGATGCTTCCACCCGGCCTCGCGCATTTCATCCGAAGCCCGGTCGCCCAGACCCGCACGCCCGCGCAGGATCAACCAACCATGGCCCGGCCACCAACTCGTGGCCTCAAAGCGCTGGTTTTGCAGCAGCTCTTGCCACACATCTTTGGTGCGCGCCGTTACAAACCACAGCTTGCCGTCCTGAATCTGCGCAAACGAGAACGGACGCACATGCGGCTGCCCGTCCACGCTCGTCGCTAGGTACCACGCCGGCACCGACGTCAGATACTCCAGCACCGTATTCAATCCGTCCACGTTTCCTCCTGTCATCTGACCAGTCTTTTTGGAATGGGCAGCTAATTTGGGAAATTAAAGCTCGAGGAGCTCTTCGCTGCCGTCGATATCGCAGAACCGAGCGGCGATGTTGCGGACCGAGAAGAACGAAAGGCGGCCATCGTTGGCACTATCGTGTTGCTCGCCAATGCCCACCATGTGCTTAAAGCCCGTCTGGCGCACCTTGTCACTCACGAATGCATCGTCCTCGAGTGCGGCCTCGCCAGTTAACACGATCCAGCACTCCCCCGGCTTCCAGCCCGATACCTCAAACTTGGGATTCTTGCTCAACTCCGCCCACACGTCCTTGTCGCGCGACGTGCAAAACCACAGCTTGTCGTTATCGACCATGGCAAACGAAAACGGCCTCACGCGGGGCTGATGTCCGTCGTTTGCATCGGTCGTGGCAAGATACCACGCCGGAATGCGCCTGAGATACGAGCAGACGCGTTCGAGCTGAGCCGTGCGATCGATGTCGGTCATAGAGACCCCTTTCTTGCGCTCGAATCGAGCTTAGACGAGTTGAAGATTGATAACGACAACGCATGCCACCAGCAGCGCCATCGCCACCGCGGCCAGTGCATCCCCGCGGCCAAACGTAAGCGCATGCAGACGCGTGCGTCCCCGCTCGCCGTGATAGCAGCGCGCATCCATGGCGGCCGAAAGCGTCTCGGCATGACGGAACACGCCAGCAAACAGCGGAATCGCCACACTGCCGAGCATGCGCACGCCACCGAGCGGACCGCCCATCACGCGCGCGCCACGGCTTGCCTGTGCATCGGCCGTCTGCTTCATCTCGGTGGCAAATTGTGGCATAAATCGCAGTGCGATACCCATAATCATGCCGAGCTCGTGCGCCGGAAGCCCCACACGCGCGAATGGTGCGAGCAGGCGCTCAAAACCCGCGGTGAGGTCGAGCGTCGGCGTGGTGAGCGTAATGGCGCTCATGCCGGCCATCATCATCGTCAGGCGACACGCCATAAACGTCGCAGAACGCAGCGAGCCCTCGCTCACCTGCAAAAAGCCAAACTGCCACAGGATGCGGCCACTCTGATCGGAAAACAGGTTGAGCACCGCGACCACCACGACAATCGCCAGCAGTGGTGCCATCGACGATAGGACCCGACGCAACGGAACCCGGGCCGCGACATAGACCAGCACGACAAAAATTGCGATCGGAACCAGCCCGCGGAAGCTGCCGACGGTGAGCGCAGTGATCAGAAATGCGAAACCTAGGAGCAACTTAGTGCGCGGATCCAGGCGATGCACTGCGCTTTCCCCCGGATAGTAGCTGCCAAATGAGAATGCCTCCATTAGCAGCCCTCCTCTTGCGTGGCCATCTTGGAACCAGCCTGACGCGACGCCCTCAAAGGTCCGTCCGCGCAGCCTAGCAGCATGCCGGCCAACTCGTCGGCCAGCGCCTCAACCGTATAAAGCTTGTCGCAGCGGAGCGCCACACCGGCTTGCACGAGCGACAATGCCATGCGCTGCGCAGCGGGAACGCCCAAACCGATCGATTTGAGCTCGTTCGCGTGCGCAAAAACCTGTGCGGGCGTTCCATCGGCAAACACCGCGCCCTCGTTCATCACAACGATACGGTCACAACAATTTGCCAGGTCATCCATGCTGTGCGAAACCATGACAACGGTCAGACCCTCACGATGGAGCCGATCGATAAGCTCCAGGAAATCCCTGCGCGCAGCCGGATCGAGCCCCGCCATGGGCTCGTCGAGCACCAGGACCTCGGGCTCCATGGCGAGCACGCCGGCAAACGCCACGCGGCGCTGCTGACCGCCCGAAAGCTCAAAGGGGCTCTTGTCGCCTATCGCGGCAAGGTCGAGGCCCACGCGCGCAAGCGATGTTGCGACACGGCGAACAACCTCGTCTTGCGGCAGGCCAAGGTTGCGCGGGCCAAACGCCACGTCCTGCGCCACGGTCTCGGCAAATAGCTGGCGCTCGGGATACTGAAACACCACGCCGACCTTGGCCTTAACCGCGGCGGCGCCTTTCTTGCTTGATAGGTCGAGCCCCAGTGCGCAAACGCTCCCCTCCTGTGGACGAATCGGCCCGTTGAGATGCTGAACCAGCGTTGATTTACCCGAGCCGGTATGACCCGCCAGGCCCAGAAACTCGCCGCGACGCACCGTCAGCGAAACATCACGTAGCGCCCAGGGGCTGTTTGGATCGCTGCCCCAAAGAGCCTGTTTGCCCGATGCGCCCACAGTGGTCGAGCGCTTGCGCCATCGGCGGCGCTCGCGGGCGCTCAGCGAGTAACTATGCGAGAGGTGCGAAATCTCGATGACGGGTTCCGACGCGACCATCCCACCGGCTGCAGAGGATGCATGGTCAAGCACACGAGAATCGGATGCAGAGGGCCGCCCAGCGACGTCCGCCCCGCTCCGCTCAGCATAAACCTGTGCAATCTCGGCGACCATATCCGCCTCACGCACCTGCGCGCAAACGGGTACGCCCTTCGCGCGGAGTGCCCTACCTAGACAGCACGACGCCGGCATATCCAGGTTGAGCTGGGCAAGTTCGTCCGCCCGCGTCAAGATTTCCTCGGGCGCACCGAGCATGGCAACGCGCCCCGCCCGAAACACCGCGACACGATCGGCCTCGGCGGCCTCTTCCATAAAGTGCGTAATCATCACGATGGTCATGCCGCGATCGTGCAACGCGCGGCAAACCTTCATGAGGCCCTTGCGTCCACGCGGATCGAGCATCGAGGAAGCCTCGTCCAATATGAGCACGCGCGGTTCCATGGCGAGCACGCCGGCAAGCGCCACGCGCTGCTTTTGGCCGCCCGAAAGTGCATGGGTCTCGTGGCGCTCAAAGCCCACCAGGCCCACACCCTTCAGCGCCTCGCGTACGCGCTGCGCAATTTGCGCCGATGGCACGCCAAGGTTTTCGGGACCAAACGCAACGTCATCTTCGACAAGCGTTGCCACCAGCTGATCATCGGGATTCTGGAACACCATGCCCGCGGTCGAACGAATGTCGTAGACCAACTCGGGATCGGATGCATCCATGCCGTTGATACGCACCGTGCCTGCATCGGGCTGCAGCAGCGCATTCAGATGCTTGGCAAACGTCGACTTGCCCGACCCATTGCCGCCGAGGATGCAGAAAAACTCGCCATCCTCGATGTTCAGATCGATACCGTCGAGCGCCGGCGTGACACCGTCATAGCTAAAGGAAACGCCTCGACAATCAATCATGCGCGGCCTTTGACCTGGTTCTTTTTAGGCGTGATGAGGTTGGAGACCGCTTTGTACACTGCAAGCGTGAGCACCGAGTTGAGCACGGTCTTGATAAGGTTGAACGGCAACACGGCAGGAACCATGAGCGGGGCGATCGCATCGACCGAGCCATACCAGAACCATACGCCAATGGTAAGGTTTGCGACCATAGACAGCGCCGTAGCGGCAATGACACCGAACACCAGGCCAATCACGGCACCCTTATAGGTATGCATCTTCTGGTAGACGATAGCCGCGGGCAGAATGTAGCCCAGCGTGGCAACCAGGTTCATAAGCGCACCGACCCAGTCACCCGTGGTGAGCGCGTGAATAACGATAGCCATAGCGGCAACAGCAGTACCGGTGCCGGGACCATACGCAAAACCGCACACCATCGCCGGCACCAGCGACGGGTCGTAGGTCAAAAACGGCGCCGAAGGAAGGATGGGCAGCTGCACGTACATAAACAGGGCGCCCAAGGCGCACATCAGCGCCATGGTAACGAGCTGTTTGGTGCTCCACCTATTCGTGTTCTCAAAATGGATATGCTGCGACTGTTCAGACATAAGATCACCTGCCTCTTTCATCCGGACTCTAACCGTTGGTACTGGGATCTCACCAGTTCAGCCGACATGCGAACCAACGCACGCACGGGTCGCGGACTCATCGGCTCGGACGCAGGTACCTCGCCTGCGCCACGGCGCCCCTCTGGCACCGTCCGATTTACCGCCAGTGGGGAATTTCACCCCGCCCTGAAACAGCAATTCCAAGTCTAGCACGGGCAGGCTTTCGCGCAAGTATGCCATGGGTAATTTATGGTGGGGATCAGTTGCCGCAACAACCACGTTCCCCACCCATCCCACAGTAACGCGCCTTTCGCGGCAAAGCCGCGAAACAGCGAAAGGGACACGTACCCCCATCAACCATGTCCTTCTCCGCGAGCCGACCTCAAGGCCGTAAACGTAGGGAATCCGGGGGCGTGACGGGGTTTCTCTCCGGAACATTCCGCAGGACGCAAAGAGGCTCCGCAGCGCAAAGCGCGATGCGGAGCCTCTTTGCATGTCCGAGGACGTTCCGGAGAGAAACCCCGTCACGCCCCCGGGATTCCCGGTGGGAGTTCTAGACCTTGTCGGCCTTAGTACATACCGCCGCCCTGCTGACCAGCGGTAGCAGCAGCGATAGCATCCTCAAGCTGAGTGTTCTTGGGCACATCGGAAACCGTGGCCTCGGTGATGAGGATCAGGCTGGCGACAGAAGCAGCGTTCTGCAGGGTGACGCGGCTGACCTTGACGGGGTCGAGGACGCCCATCTCGATCATGTCGCCCCACTCGCCGCTGGCAGAGTTGAGACCCTGGCCAGCGGGCAGCTCGGCGACCTTGTCGACCACGACAGCGCCCTCAAAGCCAGCGTTCTTGGCAATGGTTGCGACCGGAGCGGTCAGAGCCTTCTTGACGATGTCGACGCCGATCTTCTCCTCGGGGTCGTCGATCTCGACTGCATCGAGCGCAGGCACAGCGTCCATGAAGGCGACGCCGCCGCCAGCGACAATGCCCTCCTCGACAGCAGCGCGGGTTGCCTGCAGGGCGTCCTCGACGCGGTGCTTGATCTCCTTGAGCTCGGACTCGGTGGCAGCGCCGACCTTGATGACGGCAACGCCACCGGAGAGCTTGGCCAGGCGCTCCTGGAGCTTCTCGCGGTCGAAGTCAGAGGTGGTGTTCTCCATCTCGCCCTTGATCTGAGCAATACGGGCGTCGATGGCCTCCTTGGAGCCAGCGCCGCCGACGATGACGGTGTTGTCCTTGGAGATGGTGACGGACTTAGCGGTACCGAGCATATCGGCGGTGATGTCAGCGACCTTCACGCCCAGCTCGTCCAGAGCGGCCTGACCACCGGTGAGGACGGCGATGTCCTCGAGAATGCGCTTGCGGCGATCGCCGTAGCCCGGAGCCTTGACGGCGCAGACGTTGAGGGCGCCGCGGATCTTGTTGAGGACGAGGGTGGGCAGTGCCTCGCCGTCGATGTCCTCAGCGATGATGAGCAGGCCACGGCCAGCGCGCTGGACAGCCTCGAGAACAGGCATGATGTCCTGGACGCTGGAGATCTTCTGGTCGGTGATGAGGATGTACGGATCCTTCATCACGGCCTCCATGCGGTCGTTGTCCGTGACGAAGTAAGCGGAGACGTAGCCCTTATCGAACTGCATGCCCTCGACGGTGTCGATGGTGATGTCGAACGTCTGGGAATCCTCGACGGTGATGACGCCGTCCTTGCCCACGACTTCCATGGCCTCGGCGATCTTCTCGCCGACCTCGGGGTCACCGGCGGAGATGGTACCGACGGAAGCAATCTGCTCCTTGGTCTCGACCGGCTTGGCCTGCTTCTTCATCTCGGCGACGGCGGCGTTGACGGCCTTGTCGATGCCGCGACGGATGGCCAGCGGGTTGGCGCCAGCGGCGACGTTGCGCAGGCCGTCGTTAACGATGGCCTGAGCGAGCAGGGTTGCGGTGGTGGTGCCGTCACCCACGGTGTCGTTGGTCTTGGTGGCGACCTCCTTCACCAGCTGGGCACCCATGTTCTCGATGTTGTCCTCGAGCTCGATCTCCTTGGCGACGGAAACGCCGTCGTTGGTGATGGTCGGGGCACCGAACGTGCGCTGCAGGGCGACATAGCGACCCTTGGGGCCCATGGTGACGGTAACGGCATCGGCCAGAGTGTTGACGCCCTTGGCGAGCTTAGCGCGGGCATCGGTATTGAACGTAATGTTCTTTGCCATGGTAGGTAATCCTCCAAAAGAAATGTGACTCACGTCGCCGCTTCCGAGTCCTATGCGGCGACCGCGTTCAAAGACGAATCAGAGAGCCTGATGAGACTAGGCCTCGACGACGGCGTAAATGTCGTCGGCGCGCATCAGCAGATACTTCTCGCCGTCGACCTTGACCTCGTTGCCACCGAACTTGCCGTAGATGACAACGTCGCCTTCCTTGACGTCCATGGGGATGCGCTCACCCTTGTCGTTGACCTTGCCAGCGCCAACGGCAATGACGGTGCCGCGCTGCGGCTTCTCCTGAGCGTTGCTGGCGATATACAGACCAGAAGCGGTCTTCTGCTCGGCCTCGTCGGGCTTGACCAGAACACGATCTGCAAGCGGCTTCAAAGACGACATGCTTGTCTCCTCCTTTTTGGGCCGCGTGGTTATGCCACGCGAATTAACCCTATTTGTTTGCGTACGCGTTGAATGGTACCCACGAATGGCGGGTTATACAACACAGAGTCAAAAAATCTTATTTTTTGGCACTTAGATTTTCTGAATGCCGGGGGGATAACTTGTGCGCAGCTCCCGTGTGGCGCCGGAGGGGCGGGGCATAAGGTTTCCTGCTCGGGCAGTCCTGCTCGCACGAAGGCCACATTACGTGGCCTTCGGCTCGTGCGGAACTCGCGACAAACCTTATATCCCGCCCCTCCGGAGCCACACGGGAGCCAAGTTAACTAGTTCGGGCGCGGCATTCAGAAACGTCAGTGCAGCAAAATGGCGATGCGGATGGGAACATGGGCATGGCTTTCGCTGCACGCACGGGTCCCCTGGGGAGCACCGTGCATTTTTGGGAGTATTCAGCAGACCAGGATGGCTGTATACGCGCCAGACACATCTTATTGGTCCCAAGGACGCCTTCGACCGGCGATTTGGGTCGGCAGGCAGACCCCATCAGGGCATAAAGGCATGCCTCGTGCCTGCCCGGACGCCAAAATGACGTCAATCCCCATGACATTACCCGACCGCAACGGCGCCGGCAGAGCTCGCAGTGCTGAATACTCCGTTTTTTGCACGGCCCAGGCGGGGGTACATCAGGGCCAGAAAGAACATCCCAACCTTTTTATGCAATCTGTAATGGGAAGTATGCAAAACACCATGAGGCAGCATTGCAAATGTCCAATTTGAACGCGCGGGGCAGCAGCGCCTCCACCCCACGCACAAATCCGGCAGAGCAGGGACGCTCATAACGAGTCCCCACCGATATGCAGACGTGGCTCGAGCGCCATCCCAAAAGAAGTCGCCCGGGCCGCGTTTAACGACACGGCATGAGCATCAGCGCTCGTAGATGAGGTTACCGGCTAGGTAGGTGGCCTGAACCTTGGTGGCTTGCAGCTCTTGGGGGTCAACGGTGAGCGGGTTTTGGTCCAAGACTACCAGGTCAGCATACTTGCCGGGCTCCAAGCTGCCGAGGTTTTGCTCGTCGCCTGCTGCATAGGCGCTGCCCAAGGTGTAGTTGCGCAAAGCCGTTGCCGCGTCGATGCGCTCGCTCGGCAACCAGCCGCCCTCGGGCCAGTGGCTTTTGGGGTCCTGGCGCGTGATAGCCGTGTAGAGCACGTCCATGCTGGTAACGGGCGTGATGGGGCTGTCGGTACCGAAGGCTTGGCGAATGCCGCGCTGCTTATAGGTTGCGAACGGCCACATGATGCGGCTGCGCTCCAAGCCCAAATCGCGCTCCGGTCCACCCGGGTCGAGCGTAATGTGGCAGGGCTGGCTCGAGGCGACGACGTTGAGCTTGCGCAGGCGGTCGATGTCCTCGGGCAGGAGGTTCTCCAGGTGCTCGAGCGTGTTGTGGCCGTGCTGGGGCAGGCCGTACAGACCGGCGGCTTCCTCGAAGATATCCAGCGCGGCATGAATCGCACCGTCGCCGATAACGTGGATGCGCACGGCGCGGCCGCGCTCCGCAGCCGCCAGAACCAGCTTGCGCATGCGCTCGGCGGAAACCGTCAGACGGCCTTGGTCGCCCGGGAAGCGCGGATTGGTATAGGGCTCGGTGAGATATGCCGTATGTTCGCTCGACACGCCGTCAAAGAACTGCTTAAAGCCCGGCGCCGAAAGCAGTGCGTTGTTCGCGTAACGTGCCTGCAGCTCTTCTAGACGCGACTGGTCATCCAGCAGCGTGGGGAACAGATGGGCACGAATGCCCAGCTTGCCGGCTGTCTGCAGTTTGTCGTAGACGTCGTCGCGGATAAAATCGCAGCCTGGCATGGGCATGAGCGACATGTCGCAGATCGAGGTGATGCCCTGCTCGGCCATGCGCCTCATTTGATCGGCGTAAGCGCTTGCGATGCGATCTTCGCCCAGCCACTCAAGGCAGCGCGGCAACAGCTGCATGGCGGCCGCCTCGTGAGCAATGCCCGTGAGCTCACCGTTTGCGTCCTTGTCGTAGCTGCCGCCCGCTGGCGGCTCGCTATCGCGCGTGACGCCGAGCGCCTCGAGAGCGCGACTGTTGAGCCACAACGTGTGGCCGTCGCCCGAGTACATAACGCAGGGACGATCGGGAAATGCCGCATCGAGCGACGCCTTGGTAGGATGCTCGGGCGGGTCCCAACGGTAGTCGCGCCAGCCCTGCGTCACAACCCAAGCGTCGTCGGGCAGATCCTGGGAAAACTCGAGCACGTGCTGCACCAGCGCCACCTCGGACGTGCCCCCATCCATAAGCATATACGGCGAGGAACCGACCGAGGTATGAAAGAAGTGCAGATGAGCGTCATGGAAACCGGGGCAGACAAACTGCTCGCCGTAGTCGATAACCGGCGTGGCGGCAGGCGCGGCGGCGATCACGTCATCGGGCTTGCCGACTGCGACGATACGGTCGCCTGCGATGGCAATCGCCAGCTCACGGGCGGTATCGATGCCGTCTTGCGAGGTAAAGACGTTCTTAGAGCGGATAATCCGATCGATATGCTGCATGGGCATCCCCATCTCTGGCAGGAAATTCAACACCCCCGAGTGTACTCCACTGCCACAGCTGCAAAACGTCAAGCGGTAAACGGCACCTTTCCCAACCCCAACGGCCCCGCCTGCCCCTTGGGGACGGGGTAGAAATGGTAGATTTCAAGCTTGACAGCCGCATCCAAGGCTGCGTGCACAAGCAATTTGGACCTGTCAAGGTTACGGAGGTATCCATTTCTACCATTTCTGCCCCGTCCCCAAGTGGCAGGTGGCATACTGGAAAGAGCCTGTACGATTTTGCGATAAACCAGCAAGGAGCAAATCGACCATGACGAAGACCAAGGCACAGCAGATTATGGCAGCGACCGAGGCCCGCGCGGCTGATGACGTCACCGCAGCCATCCAAGATATCGCCGCCGAGTTTGAGCCCTACATCATCAAGCAGCGCCGGCACTTCCATAAGCACCCGGAGCTGAGCCTCGCCGAAGAGCGCACGACTTCTGACATCGCCAACCAGCTCGACGCCATGAATATCCCCTACGAGCGCCCGCTTAAGACGGGCCTGGTGGCGACCCTTCGCGGCACCGCACCCGACGCCTACCGCGAGGACGGCACGCCGCGCCGCCGCATCCTGCTGCGCGCGGATATCGACGCCCTACCCGTCACCGAGCAGACCGGCGAGGAGTTCGCCAGCGTCAACGAGGGCTGTATGCACGCCTGCGGCCATGACTGCCACATTGCCATGATGCTCGGTACGCTGCAGATCCTGCGCCATATGACCGACGACATCCACGGCGAGGTCCGCATCGTCTTCCAACCCAGTGAGGAAAACGGCCAAGGCGCCAAACTCATGATCGGCACGGGTGTGCTCGACGGCGTCGATGGCGCCTACGCCGCACACATCTGGAGTGAGGTCGACGCCGGCACCGTAAGCTGCGAGCCCGGTCCGCGCATGGCCAATACCGACTGGTTCCGCATTGATGTCCGCGGGACCTCGTGCCACGGCGCCATGCCCCAGCGCGGCCACGACGCCGTCATGGTGGCGGCCGAGATCGTCAACGCCCTGCAGACCATCGTTTCGCGCGAGATCAGCCCCTACGAGCCGGCCGTCATTACCGTCGGCGAGCTGCACGGCGGCACCGCGCGCAACGTTATCGCCGGTACCGCCTACCTCGCCGGCACGGTGCGCACCTATGGCGATTCGACGCACGAGGAAATGCCCGAGCTCATGCGCCGCATCGTAGAGCACACTGCGGCGGCCCTGGGCGCCGAGGCTGAACTTACCGACTACACCATCGCCAACTACAAGGTCGAAAACGACGTCGCCTCGAGTGAGCGTTGTCGTCAGGCCGTGGTCAAGTGTCTGGGTGCAGCCGGCGAAGGCCATTATCGCGGCACGCTTTCGGGCGAGGATTTTTCGGAGTACCTGCGCCGTGTACCGGGTGTGCTTGCCTTTGTGGGCACGCGCAACCCCCAGATCGGCGCCACCTATGCCCAGCACTCCTGCTTCTATAAGATCGACGAGAGCGTGCTCGCCAAGGGCTCCATGGTAGCCGCTCAGTATGCTATCGACTTTTTGGCCGAGCCCACGCAAGAGGAGCTCGACGGCCCCGCTATCGCCGCAGTCGCCGAAACCAATCCCGATCTGGCAGCCAAGTTACGCTCTGCCAAGGCAACGGCCGCCGAGGCCCGCGACGCCATGCACGACGCCCGCACCGCCCGCCATGCCGCGATCAAGGGCATCCACGAAGCTCGTGCCGCCGCTCGTCACGAGGAGAAGCACAACGAGTAGTCGAATCGCGACCATCTCGCAGCCGTAGCCACATCGCGATGTCAAAGCGGGGGGGGGCCGTTGCCCAACTACCCCCCCCCCGCATTCTAAAACTCTATTTTAATCCATTTTAACCACAACCCCAAAATACCGGTGAATGGGTACAAGGTGTTGGGGGGCAT
>NZ_JBQHUO010000018.1:0-17999 GCF_052065125.1 Collinsella sp. HCP28S3_G2 | reverse complement strand
GTAAGGGCTACCGCACGGGCCGATACTCAAAGCCCATTGTGGCATCCCGAGCCCGCGGAAAGAAGCTGCGCCGCGGGGGAGGCGACCCAAATGGCTTTCTCATATCGTCTTCTATGGTGCAATCTAACCTGTCCTCAATGCGCCAAGTTGCCACAAGGGGACAGGTGGCTTTGCACCAATCGTTGTTTGATGAAGGGCGGATTCTCGTATGGCGCTTCCTATGGTTTATGGCGGTCCCGGCCGGTATGTTCAGGGGCCGGGCGAACTTTCGCGTCAGGGCAGATACCTGTCGTGGTTGGGATGCTCCGCCTATGTCCTGTTTGACCAAGGCACCGAGGACCGGCTGCGCAAGCAGATCGTCGATGGATTTCTGGATGAAGATCTAAGCGAGCCGTTCTTTAAGATTTACAACGGTCCGTGTACGGAAGAGGCCGTTGTCGAAATGGCTAAGGAAGCCCAGGCTGAGTATTGCGACATGGTGGTGGGTATTGGCGGCGGCAAGATGCTCGATATCGCCAAGGCCGTTGCGTTTTATGCCGAGTTGCCGTTGTGCGTATGCCCCACGGCGGCTTCGATGGACGGTCCGTGCAGCGCGATTTCGGTGCTGTATCACGAGGATGGGTCGTTCGACCGCTATCTGATGCTCGAAAAGAATCCAGATTTGGTTGTGGTCGATACCGGCGTGGTCGCGGCGGCTCCGCTGCGTATGACGGTCGCTGGTATGGGCGACGCGCTGGC
Source organism: Collinsella sp. HCP28S3_G2 (assembly GCF_052065125.1). Lineage (NCBI taxonomy): Bacteria > Bacillati > Actinomycetota > Coriobacteriia > Coriobacteriales > Coriobacteriaceae > Collinsella > Collinsella sp. HCP28S3_G2. The sequence goes on along the minus strand of NZ_JBQHUO010000018.1, from coordinate 17,261 downwards.
AACGTATTTCGAGGCTCGTTCGTGCGCCGCGGCGCACGGCGCCAACGAGCACGGTGGCGCGCCGGGACACTTGGCCTTGGTTGCGGCTCGTGCCTGCTATGACACGCTTATGGAGTTTGGTGTCGCTGCCAAGCGCGATCTTAAAAAGGGTCGTATATCGCCGGCGGTTGAGCGCCTGATCGAGTGCAATATCCTACTCTCGGGCGTCGGCTTTGAGAGCGGTGGCCTAGCGCTTGCCCATGCCATCGCCAACGGCCTGACGATTCTGCCCGAGTGCAAGGCCATGCACGGTGAGGCCGTGGCATTTGGCCTGGTGGTGCAGCTTCGTTTGGAGTGCGCGCCCGAGCTTGATCAGGTGCTCGAGTTTTGCCAGCGCGTTGGTCTGCCGACGACACTCGAGGAGCTGGGCCTTGGTGGGATTTCCGATGCCGACCTGCTGAGCGTTGCGGACGCAACTTTTAAGAACGAGTGCAATATGGCTAACGAACAGGCCAAGGTGACCAAACAAAAGCTCGTGCAGCTCATGTGCGGGGCATAGCTTGGCGCTTGATTGACCTTGTGCAATCGAGGCGGCGATAGGCTATTTGTCTCAAAGATGCGCCGCGTGTAATTTGCCCGAGGCGTGGGCCGATGGCGTATCATTATCTCTTACTTGTTTGCACTGCTCAGGGAGGGGCCGCGCATGGCGCAGGAACACGATCTGTTTGATGACATTATCGAGATCAGCAAGGGTTTCGACTTTCTTAAAAACCCACTTGGCGGCGTGACCGATGCGCTCGATCCGTCGGCGCCGCAGTGGAATCCTGCCGACTACAAGGAGCGTCCGCGCGGCAACACCATTCCGTGCCTGACCTGTAAAAACGAAAAGAGTGGCTGCTCCGCGTGCATGGATGTGTGCCCGGTCAACGCTATCGAGGTCGAGGAGGACTCCATCGAGATTCTCGACTCCTGCCGCAAGTGCGGCCTGTGCGCCGCTGCCTGTCCGACCGAGGCAATCATCTCGCCGCGCCTGGCGCCCAAAAACCTGTATGACGACATTGTCTCGGCGGCAACGAGCCACGAGACCGCCTACGTCACCTGCACGCGCGCCCTCAAGCGCATGCCGCGCGAGAACGAGGTCGTCGTTGCCTGCGTGGGCGATATTACGGCCGAGACCTGGTTCTCGGTACTGGCGGACTATCCCAACGTGAGCGTGTACCTTCCGCTGGGCGTGTGCGATAAATGCCGCAACACCGGTGGCGAGGATATCCTGGGCGAGGCGATTGCGAAGGCTGAGGAGTGGTCTGGCACGGGTATGGGCCTGGAGGTCGACCCCAAGAGCCTCAAGTGCCATAAGCTCCGCGAGTACGAGCGCAAGGAGTACATGGAAAAGATTGCCCGCACGACGGGTCTGACGGTGACCAAGCTCAACCCGGCGACGGCGGCGCTGGCCTCGGTGACGCAGAAGTTGAAGGCCCACCGTCACCAGATTACTCAGCTGGAGCGCACGCTCAACACCATGTGCGGCACCACGACGGCAAAGCGTCGCCGTTCGCTCACGCATGGGCGGCAGCTGGTGCTTTCGACGCTGCAGAACCATCCCGAGCTTGCCCAGAACATGCAGGTGAGTACGCCTGAGTGCGATTTTGAAAAGTGCACGTCGTGTGGCGAGTGCGTCAATGTATGCCCCACGTTCGCCTGCGATTTGGTGGGAAGCGGCCGCTTCGCGTTGGAGTCCACGTATTGCTTGGGCTGCGGTGCCTGTGTCAAGGTTTGTCCCGAACATGCGCTCAAGCTGGTCGAACACGATGCGTCCAACTTGGTCGTCGTCGACCCCGAAGCCGAGGAAAAGGCCGCTCAGAAGGCCAAAGCCCACGAAGAGGCCCAAAAGGTAAAAGCCGAGGCGAAGGCCAAGCTCGACAAGATGCTCGACCAGGTGGAGAAGCTCGCGGACTAGCCAGCTACCCCAATCTCTGCTTCATTTGCGCCGCCGCGGTGTCCGGATTCGCCCGGATGCTGTGGCGGCGCTATACTTATACAGTTTGAAGTACCTGTACCAAAAGGAGCTGTCGTGTCCCTTTCCATCGGTATCGTGGGCCTGCCCAACGTGGGCAAGTCGACGCTGTTCACCGCGCTTACCAAAAAGACCGGCCTTGCCGCCAACTACCCGTTCGCCACGATCGACCCCAACGTGGGTATCGTCGATGTGCCCGATAGCCGCCTGCAAAAGCTCGCCGACATTGTCAACCCTGGCCGCATTGTGCCGGCTACGGTCGAGTTTGTCGACATCGCGGGCCTGGTGAAGGGTGCCAACGAGGGCGAGGGCCTGGGCAACCAGTTCTTGGCAAACATTCGCGAGACCGACGCTATCTGCGAGGTCGTGCGCTATTTTAAGGATCCCAACGTCATGCGTGAGGTGGGTCGTACGGGCGAGTTCGTCGATCCCGCCGGCGATGCCGACACCATCATGACCGAGCTTATCCTGGCCGACATGGGCACGCTCGAGAAGCAGCTGCCTAAGCTCGAGAAGGAGGCCAAGCGCGACAAGGAGCTCATGCCCAAGTTTGAGGTCGCCAAGCGCCTGCTCGCCTGGCTCAACGAGGGCAAGCGCGCCGCGTCCATGGAGATGACCGACGAGGAGCGCGCCGCTGCGAAGGGCCTGTTCCTACTCACCATGAAGCCCATCTTGTATGTGGCCAACGTGGACGAGGACATGCTCAACGAGGACCTGGCGCCCATCGATGGCGTCAAGCCACTGCCGATCTGCGCCAAGATCGAGGCCGAGCTTTCCGAGCTCGATCCCGAGGATGCGGCCGACTACCTGGAGAGCCTGGGCCTGGAGCAGCCCGGCCTGGACGTGCTCGCGCAGGCAGCCTACAAGCTGCTCGGTCTGCAGTCGTTCTTTACGGCTGGCGAGATGGAGGTCAAGGCCTGGACGGTGCGTCAGGGCGCGACCGCCCCGCAGGCCGCCGGTGTCATCCATACCGACTTTGAGCGCGGCTTTATTAAGGCCGAGGTCATTGGCTATGACGACTACATCGAGCTCGGTGGCGAGCAAGGCGCCAAGGCTGCTGGTAAGCTGCGCATCGAGGGCAAAGAGTATGTCATGGCCGATGGCGACGTCGTGCACTTCCGCTTTAACGTGTAAGGACGGCGAGCATGTTTAAATATGGAAAAAAAGCTGGCTACATGGGCATCGCGCTGCTGGTGCTTGCAGTGCTTCCGCTGGTGGTCGCAGCGTTTGTAATCCCCAACATTGGTCCCGAGGTGGCAACAAAGTTTAATGCCGCCGGTGAGGTGACGCGCTGGGGCAAGAGCTACGAGCTGCTGGCATTGCCGGTGCTCAACCTGCTGCTGAGCGTGGCGACGTACTTTACGGCGGGACGCCAGGCAAAGAACAATGAGGACTCCGCCGCCATGGCGCGCATCGTGTGCGAGCGCTACCTGCGAAACGGCTGCATCACGGGCGCATTCCTCAACGTAATTAACGTCTACTTTATGTATTCGGCGATTACCGGCACAGGCTTTGGCCTGGGCTTTTAGCTTGCGCCTTTAGGCAACGAGCCTGCAAGCATATTCGATGGCTGCTGCGAGGCCGCCGCTCGATCGTGGTTGAAAGACCACATCGGCGGCGGCCTCGTTTTCGTATCCGGCACCGCGAAGGCAGAGCGCGATACCGGCTTCCAAGAGAAGGGGCAGGCCACACTGGCTGGTTGTGATTACGGCAGCCTGATTGAGTGAGCAGCCGTGCGCTTGGCATTGGATGGCAAGTTCACCTTGCGCCGGGCAAGGGACCAAAACGGCGGCGACGCGACTTGATAGCAATGCAAATGCTGTGCGCTCATCGGGCGAAAGGCATTCTGCTTCAACGACGACGAGCTTGGGCGGTGCGCTGTTTGTGCGAAGCGTGGCTCGGTACATGCGGACCGAAGAACCCGACATAGAAAACTCCTGTATATTAGGCAAAACGTAAACTATAGTTTACGTTTTTGTTTTGCTCCATTTCAAACTCGTCTGCATGAACGAACATGCGAAACAGATTCTTGGCGAGCGAGTCGAGCGGACGCGCAAGGCCCTTGGTATCTCCAAGGTCGATTTTTGCGTGGCGGTTGGAATCAGCCGACCTTATCTCGATCAAATCGAAAGAGGAACGGCAAACAGCACGCTCGAGATTTTATTTAAACTTGCGCCCGCGCTTGGCATGACGGTGTCAGAGCTTCTCGAGGGCATTGAGTAGGCGTTTTTGCTAGATTTGTCGTTTGCTGAACGGGTCCCCCCGACGGCGGCGTGCAAAAACCCGAGTATTCAGCATCCCTCAATAAATTGACAGCAACCGAAGGCGTAAATACGATGCTTGCTGTTTTGGATTATCCACAAAATTCATTATTATGAGGAATAATAGACGCATGGGACGAGCCTATCGAACCGAAAAGCGATTTACAGCTAGCGGTTTTAACGTTTCCGGAAGGGGCGGGTGCTGAAAACTCCGCTTTTTGCACGTTCCGAGAGGTACCACGTGCCCCACAAGGCCCAAAGAGGCGGATTTTGTTTTAGCTACACCATCGGGATGCGGTCATGGTTGACCTGGCTGTAGAACAGGCGCTGAATCTCGGCCGCATCACGTGACTGGCCGAGCGCCCACATGGTCTTGGCCACGAGCGTTTCGGTGGTCATATCGTCGCCGCGTAAAATACCCGGATGGTCGGCGTAGGCACGGCCGACCTCATAAACACCCAGATCGAGGCCCTCTTCGGGGACCTGTGTGGTCATAACGACGGTGCGACCCGAATCGACCCAGCGGAAAATTGCCTCCTGGAATGACTCGCCGGACTCGCCAAACTCGGGAATACCGCCAATGCCAAAGGTCTCCAGAATTACGGCGTCGTAGCTATCGGTCAGGGCGTCCAATATGCCTGGATTCACGCCGGGCGTGAGCTTAAGGACAAACACGCGCGGGTCGATACTGTCGTAGAAACGAACCGCTCTCTCATTCTGGTGGGTGCCGTGGAGCCCGTTGCGCACGATGCGGTCGTTGCGGATGTAGGCAATGGGCGGATAGTTGACGCTAATGAACGCGTTAAAGCTCATGGTGCGCTGCTTGCGGGCGCGCGTGCCGGCGATGGCCACGCCGCCAAACACGATTGAGACGTCGTGCGAATGCTCGTCAAGCGCATAGAGCAGGCTCTGGTACAGATTGAGCTTGGCATCGGTAAAAGGGTTGCCCATGGGCTTTTGCGAGCCGGTGAGCACGATGGGCTTGGGGCTGTCCTGAATCAGGTAAGAAAGCGCCGCCGCGGTGTAGCTCATGGTGTCGGTGCCGTGCAGAATCACGAAGCCGTCGTGGTCAGCATAACCCTCGACGATGACGTCGCGGATACGCATCCAGTCACTCGGACGCATATTGGTGCTGTCGATGTTCATGGGCTGCACCACGTCGAGCTCGCAGAGGCCCGAGATCTCGGGGACGCTCTGGGCGAGTTCCTCACCGGTCAGGGCGGGGGAGAGGCCGTTGCCGTCCTCGGTCGATGCGATGGTGCCGCCCGTGGCGATGAGAAGGATGCGCTTCATGTTGGTGTTCCTATCGTATTTGCCGCCGCAGAGGCGGAGTCGTTCGGCAGTATTTTGGCACAGGGCGTCCAATGTTCAAACGTATTACATCATCTGTAACGTTTGGTAACACTTCAATTGCCGTCAAATAGGGGCCCAGGTCGTGCGTTTGCCGTGCGCTGATGGCTGCGAGGGACGAGAAACCCCATATAACGTGTACACTATGAAAGTTATTCTCGTTTATTCGCGCGGGTGAGCATCGGCTCCCCGCCAACAAGAGGGGAAAACCATGGATCAAAAGGCTTCCGCAAAGGTCCTCGTACTCGACTTTGGCGCGCAGTACGGTCAGCTCATTGCCCGTCGCGTCCGCGACCTCAACGTGTATTCCGAGATCGTTCCCTGCGACATCTCGGCCGATGAGATTCGCGAGATGAACGCCTCTGCGCTCATCCTTTCCGGCGGTCCGGCCTCCGTGTACGCCGAGGACGCTCCGTCCATCGATCCTGCCATCTTTGACCTGGGCCTTCCCGTCCTGGGCTTCTGCTACGGCCATCAGATCACGGCCGTGACGCTCGGCGGCAAGGTCGGCCACTCAGAGGTGGGCGAGTACGGCCGCGCTACCATCACACGCACGGCCGGCGCCAAGCTCTTTAACTCCACGCCCATGCAGCAAACCGTGTGGATGAGCCACCGCGACGCCGTGTCCGAGGTGCCCGAGGGCTTTACCGTTACCGCCAGCACCGACGTGTGCCCGGTTGCCGCTATGGAGTGCCCCGAGCGCAAGATTTTCACCACGCAGTTCCACCCCGAGGTCAAGCACTCCGAGTACGGTCAGCAGCTGCTGAGCAACTTCCTGTTTGAGATCTGCGGCCTGGAGCCCAACTGGAGCATGGACAACCTGGTCGAGACCATGACGGCCGAGTTCCGCGAGAAGGTCGGCGACGACCGCGTGATTTTGGCCCTGTCCGGTGGCGTCGACTCCTCCGTCGTGGCTGCGCTGGGCGCTCGCGCCGTGGGCAAGCAGATGACCTGTGTGTTCATCAACCACGGCCTGCTGCGCAAGGGCGAGCCCGAGCAGGTGGAGGAGGTCTTCACCAAGCAGTTCGATGTCGACTTTATCCACGTTCACGCCGAGGACCGTTATGCCGAGCTTCTGGCCGGCGTGACCGAGCCCGAGGAGAAGCGCCGCATCATCGGTACTCAGTTCTGGAAAGAGTTCTTCGCCGTGGCGCAGCAGCTCGAGACCGATGGCAAGCCGGTCAAGTATCTGGCTCAGGGCACCATCTACCCCGACATCATCGAGTCCGGCGCTCGCAAGACGGGCGGCAAGACGGCCACCATCAAGAGCCATCACAACCTGATCCCGTTCCCCGAGGGCGTACACTTCGACCTCATTGAGCCGCTTGATCACTTCTTTAAGGACGAGGTCCGCGCGCTTGGTCTTGCACTGGGCCTGCCGGGTCATATCGTGTTCCGTCAGCCTTTCCCGGGCCCGGGTCTGGCCATCCGCATTATCGGTGCGGTCGACAAGGAGAAGCTCGAGATCCTCAAAAACGCCGATGCCATCGTGCGCGAGGAGCTGGATGCCTACAACCAGCGCCTGTTTGAGCAGACCGGCGAGCGCAACTCTGAGCACAGCTGCTGGCAGTATTTCGCGGTCCTGCCCGACATCAAGTCCGTTGGCGTTATGGGCGACGAGCGCACCTATCAGCGCCCGATCATCCTGCGTGCCGTCGAATCCAGTGATGCCATGACCGCCGACTGGGCCAAGCTGCCCTACGAGGTGCTGGCCCGCATTTCCGGCCGCATCGTGGCCGAGGTTCCCGGCGCCAACCGCGTGTGCTACGACATCACGTCCAAGCCGCCCGCGACCATTGAGTGGGAGTAGGCTGATAGGGTTCTGACCTGCATTTTTGAGTGCCGCACTGTGCCGCTGAGTTTCGTTTCGTACGAGAGTCATGGCAAAGCCGCCAGCGATGTTGGTGAGTAAATACGATAACCGAGCCTCCGTTCCCGCGTTGGGACGGAGGCTTTTTCTTTGTCGTTTTACTCCCTTTCACCTGCGATTTCGCAATTTACTCCCCCGTGTTTCAAGACGGCAAGGCACGGTGCGGCATTCGGAGGAACGGGAGTAAGGATTCATCCCAAGTGAGTAGACGCGCGATTTTTGTCTCCGAGAGCCAAACGGGGCCGTTTCGGGGCCTGTGAAACTCAAATCGAACTCAATAGGATTTTCGGCGGTCTTCTCACAGCGTTTTCCCAGGTGGTTAATGGGGAGTAAAGAATCTCGCCGCCTCAATGAAAACGGGAGTAACCAGGGGAAATGCAGCGGCGTACTGCCGCGTGCCGCCGTGTAAGCCACCGCGTCATTTACTCCCCAGGTGCGCCGGAAATGCCTTGGCATGCAATGGGGAGTAAAAACTCAGCTTACGCAGGCCCGAGCGGCGCTCGCCGCCTGGTCCACCGTCCTGATTCGGTTGCGTTGATCGCGAAATGCGGAGAGCCGCTACAGCGAGGCTTTCCAGTCCTCGTATTCGTCGGCGTCGATCTTGCCGTTTTCGAGCTGCGCGCGCTTCTCTGCCCACAGTTCGATCGCCATCGCGGCTTTGGGCGCGTGCGGCGCCTTGGGGTTCAGGGAGAGGCCCGTGCCGTCGGCTGCGGGCACGATGCCGAAGGAGTCCTCGAGCCGCACGAGCAGCGACATGAGGTCGCCCGCAGTCTCGACGCCGTAATCCTTGAGGGCGTTGACGGACACGCCGAGCGCCGCGGAGATGGACTCGAGCAGCTCGGGCTTCACGGCGCGGATGCCGCTCTCGTAGTGGCGCACGGCCCCCTCGGTCAGGCCGACCGCCTCGGCGAGCTGCGCCTGCGTCATGCCGCGCGACTTGCGGTACCGCCTTATGTTCTCGCCTACGGACATGAGCCCTCCTCCTGGAATTACGTACCAGCACATCTTATCAGCGTACGCAAATGTACGCAATTCTATTGACAGTACAGATATGTACGTTTACTCTGAATCTGTGAACCGTACGTATCCGTACGCCATTGATTGGAGGAGCCATGGACGAGAAGGTGGCGAAGACGCCGAGGCCGCACATGCTGGACGCCGACGAGGTCGCGGAGCTGCTGAGGATCAAGAAAGGCAGCGCCTACGAGGTGATCAGGAAGATAAACGCCGAGCAGGAGGCGCGCGGGCGCGTGGTCATCCGCGGGCGCGTTCGAAGCGACGTCTTCGACGCCCTGTACTTCCCGGAGGTGGACTGACATGCCCGTGTACAAGGACGACGGCAACGGCACGTTCTACGTGCAGTGCTACTACCGCGACGCCCGCGGCTCGAAGCGCCACAAGACGAAGCGCGGCTTCTCCTCCGAGGTGGAGGCCGCAGTGTGGGAGAGCCAGTTCAAGAGCCTTAACGGCGGGGCCATGGACATGACGTTCTCCGAGTTCGTCGAGGTGTACGCCTCCGAGGTGAAGCCGCGCATACGCGAGCACACGTGGATCACCAAGGAGTACATCATCAACGACAAGCTCGTGCCGTTCTTCGGGGACATGCGCATGTGCGACGTGAGGCCGATCGACGTCATCAGGTGGCAAAACGAGCTCACCGAGCACCGGGACGCCGACGGGAAGCCCTGGGCACCGACGTACCTGCGCACAGTGAACAACCAGCTCAACGCCATCTTCAACCACGCCGAGCGCTACTACGGCCTCAGCGACAACCCGGTGCGCAGGGTCGACAAGATAGGCTCGAAGAAGGGCGGCGAGATGCAGTTCTGGACCAAGGACGAGTACCTGAGGTTCAGCGAGGCCGTCATGGACAAGCCTCTCTCATTCCACGCCTTCGAGCTGCTTTACTGGACGGGCATACGCTGCGGCGAGCTCCTGGCGCTCACGCCGTCCGACTTCATGCTGGAGAGCTCGCGGCTGCGCATCAACAAGTCGTACCAGAGCCTCAACGGCGTTGACACCGTGACCGACCCCAAGACGCCCAAGTCCGTGCGCACGATCGTCATGCCCGCCTTCCTGCGCGACGAGATGGCGGACTTCATCGAGATGCGCGACGACGTCGCCCCCGACGAGCGCCTGTTCGCCGTGACCAAGCACTTCCTGGCCCACGAGATGGAGCGCGGGTGCAAGGCGTCGGGCGTGAAGCGCATCCGCATACACGACATACGCCACAGCCATGTGAGCCTGCTGATAGAGATGGGCTTCTCCGCGCTGGCCATCGCCGAGCGCATGGGCAACGAGGCGGTGGACATCACCTACCGCTACGCGCACCTGTTCCCCACGAAGCAGGACGAGATGGCCGCCGCGCTCGACGGGGCGAGGGGGTAAGAAGGATGCCGTGCGAGAACAGCGCCCGCAAGCGCAGCAAGACGATGGCGTTCCGCTGCACGCCCGAGGAGCGCAAGCTCATATGCGAGATGGCAGCCTGGAGCGGCATGAACAGGCAGGACTACATCATCGCCAAGCTCACCGATACCCAGGTCGAGGTGAGGCCCTCCGTGAGCGTGCAGAAGGCACTGAGGGACTCGATGGCGGAATTGGCCAAGGAGGTGCGGCTGGCGGCCTCCTACGGCGAGCTGAGCGAGTCCCTGCAACAGAGAATTGAGCACGTGATGAGGTTCTTCCTAGCGCTCGGCGAGCCTGTTGACGCGCCGACGGAAGAGACATCGCCACGAACTACGTTTTTGGAAGAGCCGGTTCCATCCGTCATCGATGCGGGTTCCGACACCGCAAGCATCTTCGAGATGGGACGCAGGTAGGGCTTAGCGCCAGACCTCCAACGCCTTGTCCGCAAGCCATTCGGCGCGATCGGCGATATCGCCCTCGTTCCAAGACTCCTTCTCTAGGGCGCCGGCCATGGTCGCAAGGCCGGCGGCGCAGAGGGCAAGGCCGTCCTTGTATCCCTTTCCCTGCTTCTTGGTGGGCCAATCGGCATCGCGGATGGAGGCGTTGAGCGAATGCGTGATGATGGCGAGGTTGCCGAGCGTGAGGAGCTTCCGGTCCCTTCGCGTGGCAGCCTCATCGTCGAGGGCTCCCCATTTGTTGCGCCACTTCTTGGGCATCATGTGCTCGAGGGTGTACTGGTTGAACCCGAGCAGGGCCGTGCTGCTCATGCCCGGACGAATGGCGCTTTCCAGCAGATAGAGGACGCCCTTGGACTGGAGGTTGTACAGACACGATTCCTCGAATGCCGCTCGAACCTCGGCGTCGCCGGGCATGTACGTCGTCGCCTCGTCATTGGCTTCGAGAGCCTTCCTCAGCGCCTCCGCGCCCTTCACCTCGTTCAAGATCAGCGAGGTGAACAGCCTGTTGTAGTTCTTCGTGGTCGCCTGAACCAGCATTCGGCGGACGATGTAGCTCTCGAGCAGGGCGTAGATCTTAGATTCCTCGCTCGAAGACTCCGCGTTCTTTCGAACGTAGAGCACGTACGGGATGAGCGTCGAGTTCTTGAGGCCGAATATCAGCACGTTCAGGCGCTCGACGCCGGAAGCGGAGGGGATGTCCGCGTCGCAGTAGCCAGGGTCGAACGTGGACTCGAACGCCTCGGCATACGCCTTCATGTTGTCGAGAATCTCGACCTTGTCGCCGTTGCAGTACCTGCCGATGAAATCCTTGTAGGACTGGAAGAGGTTCGAAGTACGCGAATAGAAGAGCTTGTCCTCGGTCGTGACGCCACGCCTCTTGTCCTGGACCAGAATCTGGAGGAACGCGTCGAAGAAGAGGTCGACGAGCGTGCGCTTGATGCGCCCGGTAACGATCTCCTGCTCCCAATACTCCCTCTTCTCAGCCGTGGGCTCGAAGACGTCTTCCCAGCACTCCTTGAACGCCTGCTCGTTCTCGCGGTTGAAGAAGTAGTTCTTAAGGAGCTCCGCCGTCGTCAGGCGCACCCCGAGCGAGTTGATGGTGTCGAATATCTGCTGCTCGTCCTCGCCCTCGGTAAGATCGATGCAGACGAACTGGACGTTCGACTTGATCGTGTTCCTGTCAACCTTCTCCGGGTCGATATTCTTGAGGAAGTAGTTGTAGGCAAGGACGATGGCCGAGGAGCCCTCGAGGGGTTCGCAGCCCGTGGCGCTGACGACCTTTTCGAAATCCTGCCGGTCGTACTTGCCGTGCCTCAAGGCGACATCGCCGGTCTCCAGGACGAAATCTCGCTCAAACAAATTGTTGGTGCCGTTTTTTGCACAGAGTGCCTTGAAGAAGATGACCATGGTCGTGAGTCGCTGCTGGCCGTCGATGACGGTGCGAACCTCGGAGACCTCGGACCAGGTGTTGCCGGAGGAGGCCTGCTTCAGGATGATGGAGCCCAGGAAATAGGGCCGCTTCGAGGCCGTGACGAACTCCATGTCGCCGAGGAAACGCTCCCATTGCTCTTCTCCCCAGACGTACGCCCTTTGGTAAAAAGGTATTTCGAGCAGGCGCGATCCGTTGAACACGCCGCTTATCGTTGCTTTTCCTGCATCCATCCTTAAAGCCCTATCTATCCTTTGCGGTTATTGCTGGCGGGGTCAATTTTATCAATACGCTGCTTGACCCTTTAATGTTCCCGGTCCTTGCCGTCTTCTCCCCAGAAGGTGCTCGAAGATGATGCGCAGGTCCTCGTCATCAAGGCAGCCGCCCTCGAGGCAGCCACGGTCGATGGTATCGATCATCGTCTGCCCCTTCTTCTTCGAGCGGTCGTAGATCACTGTGTCGAGGGATAGCTCCCTGCCGTCGCGCGTGAACATCTCGTGCATGAATTCGGCACTGTTCGCTTGACTCCAATCGCGTACCGCGTGCTCGAGCGGGCCGCTTTCCCTCGATATGGCGACATCCCAATGCTCGCAGTTAAGCAGAAGAAGTCGGTTCATGAACTCGACGCCCGAAAAACCGAGTCTCGCAAACGGCGGAAATAGAGGGTCATCTGAAAAGACCGCAGCATACTCACTGCTCAACGGCATATACGCGAGATGAAAATCGTACGAGTCGTCCTCGGGCCCGATGATGAACATAGGCATCGACGTCGTAACGAACCCTGAGCCGACGGGTGCCCTAAGGATGGAGAAGCTCTTCTCAAAAAAAGCCTTTCGAATACGGTTAACTGGCACAATATCATCGTTGGAGAAGAGCATGGTTGCGGCGGCGGCAAGCTCGACCACCGCTTGGGAATCCCCGCGCCAATCCGACCAATCGAGCAAGCCGAGCTCATAGGGTGTCAGATGAACGTTTCTGAGCAGCTCTTCGGCAGTCTCGCGTGACCATTTCTTGTCGACGCGCATACTGATAGGGTGCCGGACGATGATATTTGCTGCCAGCTCGCAAACGGCGGCTTTCCCATCAGAATACCCTTCGTCTTCGCACTGGTCTTCTTTCTGGCGTTCCAAAAAGCGATCGTAAAGCGGCGCGATGCGGCTCTCGAGCTCAGATAGCTTAACCTCGATGAGGTTCTGCGCATAGAATCTGTCTGTCGCATCGCCTGTCGCATCGGCATGCTCGACCTCATAAAGATCGCGCATGCTGCAAAGGTTCTCGCAATTCGTGCGGAAGAAGGAGCCCTTCTGTCTGCTGTAGGCATGAAGCTGCCCGGAGGAATCCGCGAAATGGCGCAGGTAGAACCGCGGCACCCAGTGCTGCTTTCGCGTCATCTTTCCGGGCAGCTTCGACATCCTAAGCCTTCACCGCCTTTTTATTATGTAATGGCTTAGTGTTATTGAAGACTTACTTACTCACTGTAATCATGTTAGCACACCGACCAAGGATTTCTATGAGTCCTTATTTGTTCCACCCTTTGGCAATAGTCGCTGTCGTCACGAGCAAGCCGCTTGCGACTTCCCACGCGGAGTTAAACAATAATTGCAAACTGAAGCTGCAAATCCACCCGACAAGGCTCTTTTATAAAACCCATTGTTTAGACGACCAGCAATCTCATCAGGCTTTCACCTTGAATAGTTTCCCAGCCAATCTGCGTGACTGCCTCCGACAGCTGTCTATCATGCGTAACCAACAGTAACGCGCCAGAGAAACCGCTCAGCATTTCCTGCAGCGCCTCAATAGAGCCCACATCAAGATGATTCGTAGGCTCGTCGAGTACGAGGAGGTTGGGATTCGTAACAAGCTGTTCAGCAAGCATGAGTTTGCGGAGTTCGCCAGGACTCAAATCGTCGCCATCGAGCAGTCTGTCAGGGTCGGAGTTCAACCGCGCCACGATGGAGAGGATGCGACCTTTCGTCTCCTGGTCCTGGTCTCGGAGATGCCTCAGGGCTCGCTCGCGTTCCTCTGGCCCGACGTCCTGGGGAACGTACGCAACTTTGACATTATCAGGAACAGATTCGATGACGCTTCGTACCACCAGGCTCTTTCCCGTTCCGTTCGCACCGGTCAACACCACGTGATCCGTTGGCGAGATCCAGAGCTCCGGCACATCTATCGAGAACTCGCCAGCAGACAGTCGCGATGCCTCCAAGTGCGCCACGCAGCTTGAGCGCGCGGCGACGCCGAACTCGCCGATACGATGGTCGTATCTTTTCGAGACGGTTTTCTCAGAAAGCTCTGCCTCGGCCTTTGCGAGCCGCCCGCTCATTTTGGACGAGAGCCTCCCTGCAACGCCGTCCTTGCCAGAGACTATGGCGCGTCCGATCTTCTCGCGAGCGTCGCTGTCTTTTTTGCTCAAGCCGCGCTTGCTTCGCTTGCCCTTCTGACGTGCCGCCTCTTCGCTCCTGCGCTGGGCTTCTGCCTTCAGGCGCTTCGCTTCACGAGAGGCTTGCTCGCGATCCCTCATCGCAGAGGCGCGTTCGCTCGCCGCCTGGTCGCTTGCCTTTGAGTACCCGCCGGGGCGCATGGTCCAACGCGCGCCCTCGCACATGAGGCTCTGGCCCACAAGGCTATCGAGCAGGTCTCTATCGTGCGAGATGAGGATGCCGATGCCGCTGAAGGAGGCCAGCGCCTCCTTCACGATGTCGCGCGTGGCGGCATCGAGGTCGTTGGTCGGCTCGTCCATGATGAGGATATCTGGTTGTGCATAGAGGGCGCATGCGATTTGGATCCGCTTCTGTTGACCGCCCGAGAGCGTGTCGTAGCGCCAGAACCAGTCGTCTTCGATGCGGAGCAGTGCCCTTGCCCGTTGCGCCTCCTTGCCCCAATCCGATGCGAGATCGAAGAGATCGTCCGGTTCCTGCGTCGAGTCTTGCTGGCAATACGACGCGAACAGACTCGGGCTCACTGTCCCGGAATCGGGTGTAATAGCGCGGGCGGCGATACGGGCGAGCGTGCTCTTCCCGCATCCGTTGTCGCCGATGATGCCCGTCCATCCCGATGGGAACGTGGCGCTGACGTCTTCGATGGCAGGCGATGCCGTACCGGGGTAGGTATAGCTGATGTGAGTGAGATTCAGTTGCATGGCGAGCTCCTTTGAGAGGAGGTCGCGCAGGGTCAGGCACGCGATGTATGGATTCGGAACGAGAAGGCACTGAAGCGATGCGGCACCCTGAAGCGCGACCGGATGTACAGAGTGGTCGTATGGGGTACCCGAAACGGGCATCGCTAGTTCTTCATCTAACCTGACCTAACTCGAAGCGGCGCTTGCCAAAGGCCCCGCTGGATGATTGATATCTAGGATTATAGCATGGTGATGTACCACGAAAGCGTACATATCCGTACGTTTTCGTGGTACACTCCGCTTGTCGGACAAATCTGTACGGTTTTGTCCCGACGCTCCGAGACTCGGGGCGCGCCGGACCGGATGCGGCGAGGCGCGCCCCACGCTAGAGAGGACGCGACCCATGCGCACGATAGCAATTTCCAACTACAAGGGCGGCGTCGGCAAGACGACGACCGCCGTGAACCTGGCGGCCATCTTCGCCGCCCGGGGCCTTCGGACCCTGCTCGTCGACCTCGACCCGCAGGCGTCTGCCACAGACTTCTTCGCCCTCTACGACCGGGCCGCCTCCGAGCGGCGCACCTCGGTCGAGCTGCTCTACGGCGGCGCCCCCGTGGAGGAGGTCGCCTACGCCGCCGGGGAGGGCCTCGACGTGGTGGCCTCGACCATCGACCTCGTCGACCAGAACGAGATGCTCCTGCGCGAGCAGCGACTCAAGTTCGCCCTCGACGACGCCTCGGGCTCCTACGACGTCTGCCTCATCGACTGCAGCCCCGTGATGCGCAGGCTCGCCTTCAACGCCTACCTCGCCGCGGCGGAGGGCGGCATGGTGGTCATCCCCGTGAAGCTCGACTCCACCGTGATGCGCGGCACGGCGCTCACCGTCGAGGCGACGCGCTCCATCGCCGACGCGCTGCGCATGCCCACGCCCCGCTGGAAGATTCTCCGCACCTGCGTGCCTGGCCGCATGACCAACGCCGAGGCCACGGGCGCGGCCGTGCTCGACGGGTTCTTCCCGGGCGAGCAGTTCGAGACGGTTATCCACGCGAGCAGCAAGGTCTGCGAGGGCAGCTGGCAGTGGAAGCCGGTGGCGGCATTCGAGCCTGGGAGCCGCCCCGCGCGCGACTACGAGGCTCTCGCCGACGAGGTGTCCCGTGAGCTCGCCTAGCCAGGTGGCCGCGGGCTTCACCATCACGGGGCTGCTCGACGGCGCGTCGCGCACCCGCGGCCGCTACCCGGTGTCCGAGATCGCGGTGGCAGACATCGCCGACCACCCGGCGAACGCCGCGTACTCCATGGACCCGGCCGGCATAGCCGAGCTCGCCGAGTCCATACGCCAGGACGGCCTCACCGACCTGCCGCTCGTTCGCAAGGTGGGCGACGGCTCGTGGCAGATGGTCTCCGGGCACCGGCGCAAGGCCGCCTACGCGCTGCTCGCGAAGGACGACCCCGCCTACGAGAGGATGCCCTGCCGCGTGATAGAGGGCATCGACGACGAGAGGGCGGTGACGCTGCTCCACGCCGCGAACTACTTCACCCGCGCGCTCACCGTGACCGAGCGCGCCGCCGCGACCGAGGCGCTCAGGGGCGACGCCGTGCGCCTGCGCTCCGAGGACCCCTCGCTTTCCGGCATGCGCGTCGACGACGTGAAGGCCGCCATCATCGAGCGGCAGACGGGCCGCAAGGTCTCCGGCAAGACCATCGCGCGCGAGGAGAGGCTGGCCCGCCGAATCGCGGAGGACCTCTCGCCCGAGTGGGCCGCCGAGGCCGACCGCGGCAACCTTTCCGCCGAGGCGGTGCGCTCGCTCGCGGGCATGCCGAAGGAGCGCCAGGCGGAGATGCACGCCGCCATGGAGCCCTGGCGGCGCACCAAGCGGGAGCTCTCCGACTACGTGAGGAGCGAGGGCAAGACGCAGGCCGGCCCCGACGGGCGCATCGCGAAGGCCGCGAGGCTCGTCGCCGACTTCCTCGAGAGCCCGCCCGAGAGCCCGAGCGCGGCCGACCTCTCGCTGCTGCGCGAGATGGCGATCATGACCGCGCCGTACGCGGATGCGGGCACCGATGCCCGAAAGCGCCGCAGAGGGGCCTCAGGCTCGAAATCCAGCAAGTAGCCTATGGCGTCCGACATCGCGTCGGGCGTCCATAGCACTTGGGGACCGGGCGGCTTCGGACCCGTCATGCCGCGGGCCGTTTGGGAGCCCGCTTTCGCGAGGCCCGGTCCCAGAGGCGGCGCCCGAGCCGGGCCGCCGCCAGCGGGGGCTCCCCCGCGCCCCCAGAGTCACCCCCCCCCCCCCCCCCCGCCCCCCACCCCACAAAAACACAAAAAAAACAAAAAAACAACCCAACAAACCAAAAACACACACACAAACTAAA
>NZ_JBQHUO010000017.1:0-23504 GCF_052065125.1 Collinsella sp. HCP28S3_G2 | reverse complement strand
CGCAAATCCGCACCGGCTTCGGCCGCCTGCCGGCGTCCTCGCCCGCGGGCTAAAAACGCTTACGCGTTTTCTTTACGCCCGCGCCCTGCATAGAGTTCGATTCTCCGCGGTGCGGGGATGACGCTGGTGCAGGGCGTTGCCGGCTGTCATCCGATCGGCATCGCATCTATATAGGGTCGAGGCTTTGCGCGGAGAATCCGCGTATTTGCTTCGCAAATCCGCACCGGCTTCGGCCGCCTGCCGGCGTCCTCGCCCGCGGGCTAAAAACGCTTACGCGTTTTCTTTACGCCCGCGCCCTGCATAGAGTTCGATTCTCCGCGGTATCTATAAGTAATAAAAAAGCAGGTAGGTGCGTTTACCTACCTGCCTGTAGCTATTGGTGGAGGCGCGGAGAATCGAACTCCGGTCCACGAAAGCCCCCTGATTGGCATCTCCAAGCTCAGTCGCTGGTTTAGTCTCGGACGCTTTGCGCGCAGCGACACGCTCGCGGCATCCCAACCGGTTCGGTCTTAGCCCGCGCCATACCGATTACGTGCGCGGGAGCATTCCCCTAACATGACGTCGCGCCGGTGTCGGGGAAATCACCGGGTTGACGCGCCGCTATAAACTAAGCAGCGAGAGCCATAGGCTCAAAAGAAGAGTTGTTGTCAATTCAATTTGACGTTACCCCTGTTTAACGAGGCGAGGAGGCCTCGGCTTGCTTCCTCTCTCAGAGCTATCGTGTCGAAACCAGTCGCCCCCGAATGTTGGGAAAGTCTGGATGGTATCGGGCCTGCAAACACCCGATAACCGTCGACTTTTCAAGGAACACGCGGGGTAAACCCCGCTCGTGGATAGCTATCTTACCACGTTCTAAAGGCAGACAACTGCTCTATGCACGAGCTGTGAAGACCCTAATGTGCACCATACTTCGCATTTTTGCCACTGAACGCGTCACGTATATTTTCGCCAAGCAAAATTGACCCGTCGAAAGGACCGTTATGGATACCAAGCAGCAACTCGTCAATGCCCTCGCAGGCCTGGGCTCAACCATTACCGAAGCCATGGATGTCATCGAAGGCTTTGTCCCCTGTGGACATCCCGCCCTCACGGTATCGAACGCCCTTGTTGCGCTGGACGCTGACGATGATGCAGCTCTCGCCCAGCAGTTAGAGACCGTCGCGGGCTTTATCGACCACGTGAGCGAGAACCGCGGCGTGGCCGCCTACCACGGCATCGAGGTCGAGCTCGCGGGTCCCAAAGCCGATCTGCTCGCAGCAATCCGCGAGGTAGGCGCCCTTATGCAGACCGCAGGCGTCAAGAACACCCAGGTCAACGAGTGGGTCTACCGCAGTCTAGCAGCACTAAACGATTCCGACGAAAAGGCCGCCGAGAAGCTCGTCGAAGCTCCCGTCATCAAGGCAGCGCTTTTGTAATTAAAGGATGCGTGGCCTTCTGAGCGCCGACGTTCCGAAGGCCACGCAAACAGTTCGCGTTAACCGATAGCCGCGCCACCACGTTCGGCCAAAGCTAGAATCGGCATCATTTGGCGCGGGGTCTTTGCTGCAAGATCGGCATGTTCGAGCAGCTTGCGATTGTTGGTCACCAAGTAATCGATCTGCGCGCGCTTGCACGCGGCGAGCACCAAGTTGTCCTCGTAATCGCGATGGAGCGTCAGATATTTGTCGGCTAGCCACAGATCGGATGCATCAGCGCCCACGGCCGTGACGTTTTCGGTCATGTTCCGAACAAACGCCAACGCCGCATCGCCACCAATTGCACGGACAGATGCCTCGTCGAGCGCTCCCCCGCCGGCAAGAACGCTACGCTTCAGCTCGTGTTGGACAACGTACAGCACGTCCTTGGCGATATGCACCGGAAAGAACAGCAACGCCCCCGTCTCCGTCGCCTGCCCAATAAACGCGCGCGGCAAGCGACTCGGTATGCTCGGCGCAAAACGAATCGACCCATACGTTGGCGTCCACCATAATCTTAAGGGGGCCTCCACTCACAGGATCATCCCCTTTTGGCGATAATGCTCATCCATGGCTTCGGAATAGATTGTGTCCCAGCTGCGGTCATCAGACGCAGATGATGTATCGATGCCCAGGTCCGCGTAAAGCCGATCCACCGCCGCCCATGATGCGACAAACGGCGAGGTGGCACCAGCACTAGGCAGTTGGTCTTCAACGGCCGACAACACCTCTTCGCACGAACCGCCACCCTGCGCTACCGTGGCCACCACCTTTTTGATGAGCTCGGACAGTGTCCCGCCCGAAAGCCGCAGCGCCTCCTCGGCACGGTTCTTGACCTGGCGATCCACGCAAACGTTCACCTGCGCCATGCCGCTAGCAGCACCCACGTCGATCTCGCTCCCTTCAATTGCTATCCTCGATAGCAACACTATATAGAGACGCTATCAATTGGGGTCAAATGCAAAAGGCCTGCGCCCGGACGACACCGATGCCGTCTGGGCGCAGGCCAGATAACGTGGGCAAACACGTCTGCTAACGCAGGTAAGCCTTCGCGTTGCTCGGGCTGTAGGCGATCGTCGAGCCGTTGTGCAGCAGCGACGATGCCTGCGAGGCAATCGCGCCGGTAATGCCCAGTGCCAAGAGCGCCGAGTTGGTGAGCATCACCTTAGAGTAGGAGCTCGTCAGACGATCAACGAGGCCCTGGCTCATACGGCGCAGGCGCACGATCGCAGCAAGATCCGTATCGGTCAGGATGATATCGGCGACCTCCTTGGCGATGTCGCTTCCGCCACCCATTGCAAGCCCCACGTCGGCCAAACCGAGCGCCGACGAATCGTTGACGCCGTCGCCCACCATGGCAACGTGGCTCCCCTCGCCCTTAATGCGCTCCGCATACGCGTACTTGTCCTCGGGCAGCAGCTCGGCCTTAAACTTGTCGATCCCCGCCCCTCGCGCAATGCGCTCGGCCGTGCGCTCGGAGTCGCCCGTGAGCATAACGACATGCTTGACGCCCAGCGCATGCAGGTCGGCGATGACCTCACGGACCCCAGGCTTGAGCGGGTCCTCGATGCCGAGCACGCCGACGACCTTGCCATCGACCGCCAAATACAGCGGCGACAGGCCCTACATCTGAGGCTCGATTTGCTCCTTAATGTCGGACTCGAGCTGCGCGCCCTCATCCTCAAATACAAAGTGCGCGGAACCGATGATGGCGCGACGCCCTTCGATGGACGAAGTGATGCCGGGCGCCACGATATACTCGACGGCAGCATGCCGCACGCAATGCCCTGCACGCAGGCATTCTTTACCGGAGCGCTGGCGAGCAGCTTGATGCCAGCCGTACCAAGCAGAAAACCGCCACCGACAAGCAGGGTGTTAAACGTCGACTTCTACATGTTGCTTCTCCCTTTTGTCGCATTGGACACGGCACGGTGCCTCCGCACCCGAGTGAATAAGTTTGCATGAGCACACTTTTGGATAATAGTTAAGTGTGCCTAACTATTAAGGTCAAAAATGGTTAACTTTCTGGAAATCTTAGGGTGCAGACCGGCCGACTTTCGACAATCCGTCTGCCGCAACGTACATCTCCGGCATCCAAGAAAGACTCTCCCCCGTCCCAGCAAATCGAGGTCTAATACTTTTCCCGAGAAGTGAACGAGCAAAATCGGACCCCTGAAGCATCCGCATTTTTTAGTAACAAAACCGCAGGGAAAACTCGGCAAAACCGCAGGAAACAGCGTCCAAATAGTGTCGATGCTTCAGAGGTCCAAATAAGGTCGTTCACTTCTCGGGAAAGTATTAAGCTTCGCTTTCCACAGCCCAAAAATGTGACCAAGAGACCGTCCCTGCGCCACATCCACAAAAAAATGAGGGTGCCAACGGCACCCTCATTCACCAAATTCCATTCAGCCCGACTGACCAGAACGGCTGAGTCGCCACGGAACCCGGGAGCCCCGGCAGGGCGGGCGCTTGCTCAAAATGAGTTCCCTTCAAAAACAATGGGCGCGCCAACGGCGCGCCCATTCACTCTATTTCCATTCAGCCCGACTGACCAGAACGGCCGAGTCGCCACGGAACCGAGGGGCCGGGCGCAGGGCCTTGCCTCTCAATGAGTTCCGCACGAACAGGAGGCGCCAGTGGCGCCTCCGTCGTGAGTCAGGACTGTCCGAAATTGAGAGGCAAGGCCCTGCGCCCGGCCCCTCGGTTCCCGCTTACGAGAGCGAGGTTCTCAGCAACTCGTTGAAGAGCTTTGGGTTACCCTTGCCGCGACTCGCCTTCATGCACTGGCCCACCAAAAAGCCGATGACCTTCTGGTTGCCGTCACGATACTGCTGTGCCTGCTCGGCACAGTTTGCCAGCACCTCGTCCACAATCGGCTGCAGCGCGCCGGCATCGCTCACCTGACGCATACCGCGCTCGTCGACGATCTTGTTGGGGTCGTCGCCGGTCTGGGCCATGGCCTCAAAGACCTCGTGAGCCTGGTTGGAGCTGATGGCATCGGTCGCCAGCAGCTTGGCAAGCGCTGCCACCTGAGCCGGCGCGATGCCGGACTCGGCGAGCGACACGCCCGCGCCCTTAAGGTAGGCGATCATCTCGTTCACCAGCAAGTTTGCAACCGTCTGGGCCTCCTTGCCAGCCATACCGGCAGCGGAGGCCTCAAAGAACTCGGCAAACTCCGGGTCACCGGCGATTTGCTCGGCATCGGCCGCCTTAATGCCAAAATCGGCCTCAAAACGGGCGCGCTTGGCATCGGGCAGCTCGGGAATCTCACCTCGGCAGCGATCGATGAACTCGTCGTCCAGATCGAACGGCGCCAAGTCGGGGTCGGGGAACAGACGATAGTCGTCGGCCGTCTCCTTCACACGCATGACCACGGTGCGCTTGCGGCTGGGCTCCCAGTGGCGGGTCTCCTGATAGATAATGCCGCCCTCCTCGAGCACCTCGGCCTGGCGGCAAATCTCGTAGGCAAGGCCGTCGTGCAGGCTCTTAAACGAGTTGAGGTTCTTGAGCTCGGTTTTGGTGCCCAGCTTGGTCTCGCCGCGGCGGCGCAGCGACACATTGCCGTCGCAGCGCATGGAGCCCTTCTCCATGGAGCAGTCCGAAATGCCCAGCGTCACAAAAATGCGACGGAGCTTTTCCATAAACAGGCGAGCCTCCTCAGGCGTACGCAAGTCGGGCTCGGTGACGAGCTCAATCAAAGGCGTGCCGCAGCGGTTGTAGTCGACGAGCGACTCGGCAGCGGCGGTAATGCGGCCCTCGGCACCGCCCACGTGCACCATCTTGGCAGCGTCCTCCTCCATGTGGATGCGCAGGATGCGGATGGGCACCGTGTAGGAACCGTCCTCGCGACGCTCGGGCATCTGCAGGTTGGACGCGTCATAGCTGGCCAGATGGCCGGCGCGCTGGTTGCCCTCGCGCATGGTCGACGTCATGGACGTGGACAGGCCCTCGGCGTTGGCCGAGGCGCTCGCCAGGCTCTGGGCCTCGGCCTCGCCAAACGCGCAATCGGGGCGCTCTGCCGCGCCGCGACCAGTCACGTCCAGGTCCAGGTGACCGTACATGGCAAAGGCGACTGGACCCTGCGTGGTCTGGAAGTTCTTGGCCATATCGGGATAGAAGTAGTGCTTGCGGTAGAACATCGAGTGGCGCTGGATCTCGCAGTTGGTGGCGAGGCCGGCCTTAACGATGCTCTCGATGGCGCGCTTGTTGGGCACCGGCAGGGCGCCGGGCAGGCCCAAGCACACCGGACACACGTTGGCGTTGGGCTCGTCATCGTGGCTGAGCTTGCAGTTGCAGAACATCTTGGTATCGAGTGCGGTGAGCTCGGTATGAATCTCCAGGCCGATCACGGCCTCCCAATCCTGCAGGACCTCGGAAAGCTCCTTCATTACAGCTCGCCTCCCTTCCCGGCAAAATCGGGTGCGACGGAAAGCACGGGCGCACCCGTGGCGGCATCGGCAAAGCCGCGCTCCAGGGCGCGGGCAAACGTGAGCAGCTGACGGTCCTTAAACGCCGGACCCACCAGCTGGGCAGAAACGGGCAGCTGAGTATCCTCGCCCAAGCCCAGCGGCACCGAGATACCACCGTTGCCGCAAATGTTGAGCGAGATGGTGTACAGGTCGGAGAGGTACATCTGCGTGGGGTCGCTGATCTCGCCAAACTTAAAGGCCGTGCGCGGCGAGGCGGGCATGAGGATGGTGTCCACCTTGGCATACGCGGTGTCGTAGTCCTGCGTGATGAGCGTGCGGGCCTTTTGCGCAGCGTAGTAATACTTGTCGTACACGCCCGAGCTCAGCAGGTAGGCGCCGAGCATCTGACGGCGCTTGGCCTCGGCGCCAAAGCCGTGGGCGCGCGACAGCGAGCTCTGGTCGGACAGGTTGGCGCAGCCCTCCTCCTGATAGCCGTAGCGAATACCGTCGAAGCGGGCCAGGTTGGAGAACGCCTCGGCCGGGCCGATGACGTAGTAGGCGGCGATGGCGGCATCCAGGTGCGGCAGGTCGACCTCGACCAGCTCGGCGCCCTGGTTCTGCAGCTCCTGGGCGGCGCGCTGAACAGCGGCCTTGACCTCGCACGTCAGGCCCTCGGCCTCCATAAACGCGGGGATGATACCCACGCGCTTACCCTCGATGCTATCGTTGAGATGCTCGGTAAAGTCGACGGCGCAATCCTGGCTGGTGCAGTCGTAGGGATCGTGGCCCGCGCCGGTAAGCGCGTTCATGGCCAGCGCGACATCCTCGACCGTGCGGCCGAAGGGGCCCACCTGGTCGAGCGACGAGCCAAAGGCGACCACGCCGTAACGGCTCACGGCGCCATACGTGGGCTTAAAGCCCACCACGCCGCACAGCGACGCCGGCTGGCGAATGGAGCCGCCGGTGTCCGAGCCCAGCGAGAGCGCGACCTCGCCCGCGGCGACGGCGGCAGCGGAGCCGCCCGAGGAGCCGCCGGGCACGCGCTCGGTATCCCAGGGGTTGTTGGTGCGGTGGAACGCCGAGCTCTCGGTGGAGCTGCCAAAGGCAAACTCGTCCATGTTGGCCTTACCCATGGGCAGGCAGCCGGCATCGAGCATGCGCTGGACGCAGGTGGCGGTGTAGACGCTCTGGTAGTTCTCGAGCATGCGGGAAGCGCAGGTGGTGCGCGTGCCCACAAGGTTCATGTTGTCCTTGATGGCCAGCGGCACGCCCGCGAGCGGGGGCAGTGGCTTGCCTGCGGCACGATCGGCATCCACGCGCGCGGCGGCCTCGAGCGCAAGCTCGGGCGCCACCTGCAGGAATGCCTGGACCCCGCCCTCGCGCGCCTCGATGGCGGCAAGGGAGGCCTGGGCCACCTCGGTAGCGGTAAAGTCGCCGGCGGCAACGCCTGCGGCGATCTGGGCGGCGGTAAGGGAATCGAAGCTCTGCGCCATTACTCGCTCTCCCCCTCTCCCAAAATGGACGGCACGCGGAAGTAGCGCTCGCGCGCGCTGCCTGCGTTTTCGAGCGCGACGTCGAGCGGCAGATCGCGCTCGGGCTCGCGCAGGTCATCGCCCATCACGTTGGACAGGCTTCCGATGGGATGGAACGTGGGCTCCACGTCGGGCAAGTCATATTGCAAGACGGGCTCGAGCATCTGGACGGCATCGTTCATGTAGGACGTCATCTGGGCGAGCTCGTCATCGGTCAGTGCGATCTTTGCGTACTCGGCGATACCGCGCACGTCTTTCTCGCTGAGTGCCATAGGCGCTCCCTTCCGCATAACAGTTAAACCGCTCTAGTATACAAGGCAACGCCGGCTTGGAGCAGGCGCTTTACCCAAATGCAGCGAAAACGTAACGAGGGCGGCGGTTGGCAGGCGGCGGGCCGGCGGTTCTGCAGCGAAACCGCACCGTCCATAGCAAAAACCGCCACAAAGGTGCCTGCCCCCTTTGTGGCGGCCAGATCCGCAGGATGGCATGACCCGGGGCGCAAACCATCACAACATTCGACGTTATTCGGCAAAATCGCGATTTTCATCGAATGTTGTGATGGTTTTTACTGCTTTGCGGCACAATCCAAATGCCAGCGTCCAAACAGCAGCAGTGCCGCGGGAACCGCCGTCACGACCATACCCGCCCCGATGAGCGTCTGCTGCACGCCAAACGTCGCCGCCAGCCACGGGGCAATCGCCAGCGGCGCCACGCCGGCGAACATGTTGCCAAAGCCCATGACCGAGTTGACGCGACCGAGCTGTTCGAGCGGGGCCGTCGTTTGCACGATCGTGTTGTGGAGCGGGTTGACGACGCCCCAGGCCACGCCCAGGGCAATCTGGCCGACAAGGGCTACGCCCACGTACGGCGTTCCCACGTAGAGCAGGCTTCCCAGGCCCACGGACAGAAGCGCCACAAGCAGCGTCTTAAGGTTGACCAGGTACGGCGGCAAGCGGAGCGCGACCACGGCGCCCAGCACCGCGCCCACGCCGCAGGCAGACGAGAGCCAGCCCATCCACTCGACACCGACATGCAGAACATCACGGTAGAAGAATGACTCCAGTGGATCGAAGGCGCCATAGCCAAAGTTCGAAAGGAAAATAATGCAGAACAGCAGGGCGAGGACGCTGTTGGTAAAGACTGTCTTGATGCTGGTCACGAAGGTGACGCGGGTGGATTTATTGGAGTCGGAGCTTTGATTGGCAGTACTTGCCGTTGTGCTGCTATCCGCGGGAGCACTTTCGCGCGCGGCGACGCGACCTGCTTGCGGCCTAAAGCCCCAACCGGCGACGAGCGCCAGTACGGTAAAGATCATCATGAGCAAAAACACCGCGTGTGACGATGCAGCCGCCGCGACAAAGCCGCCCAGTGTGGGGCCGACGATAATGCTCACGTTGGAGGACATGGTGATGGCGGAGTTGATGTCTTTGAGCTCGACGGGGTCGTCGGTGAGATACGCCGGATAGGACGTGGCGACGGGCTGGGCGAATCCTATCACAAAGCCCAGGAGCACCGCGCCGGCAAGGACTGTTCCGGTCGCGCTGCCACAGGCGAGGATTGCCGCGCCGGTTGCCAACGTGCCGAAGATACTCGCCCGGAAATGCCGGCACGGACCCCAAGCGTCAAGCGCCGCTCCACCCGCAAAGGATCCCAGGATCACGAAGACGTTCATAAACAGGACGGCCAGCGATGTCGCAACGACCGAGGCATCGTCTGCATAGGTGAGCGTTCCGATGACGCCGATGAAGTAGCTGGTCTGAAAGCCGGTATATATGAGGAAGCGCATTGCCACCAGGTGCTTAGCCTGCGCGGACAACGAAGGGTGAGGTTTTGAGAGAAGAGATACGAGCACGGAGACTCCTCGTTTCATACGAATACGGGCGGTGGACATTCGCCGCCGTCTGTCAAATCAATCTATCCGCATGAAACATTAAGGACGCATCAGGACCCTTCTCTCCGTTTTTCGCCCGTCATGAACTACTTGGTAGATTGTAAGGCATGTCACAAAAATCTACCAAAGCAAAAACCACCACAAAGATGCCTGGACCCTTTGTGGTGGAAATGACGTTTGCCCAGATAGAACCTGCCAAAATAAGCCTGTCCCTTTTTGGCAGGTTTTAGGCCAGATGGTCTTGGATAAGGTCGCAGATGGCGCGGGCGTCGTTGATGTTGATGGCTCGGGTCGCAAAGCCTGCGTCGAAGGCCTGACGTGCCAGGGCTTCGTTGCAGGCAAGGGCCAGCGTGCGGCCGTCGACCAGGTCGAGCGAGCTCTTGCCACGCAGACGGTCGACACCGGAGCGCGCGACCACGATGTTGTCGAAGCCCTCGGTCTTGTAGCCCTCGATGATCACCACGTCGACATCGTTGTAACGCGACAGCAGCTCGCGCGCGGGCATCTCGTCCCCCTCGCGCGTGTCGGCGTACTCCGCCCAGCGCGTGGCGCAGATGAGGCCCACGTGCTTGGATCCGGCTTGGTGATGGCGCCAGGTATCCTTAGCGGGCACGTCGATATCAAAGCCGTGGTGCCCGTGATGCTTGAGCGAACCCACGCGCAGGCCGCGACGGGTGAGCTCGGCGATAACCTTCTCGACGAGCGTGGTCTTGCCCGAGTTTTGGTAGCCGATAAACGCGATCGCGGGGACGGCCGGTGTCGGAGCTGCGGGCGCGACGGCGACGGGTGCGCTCGCGGGTGCGGCACCGTCAGTGGCCACGGCCTCAACAGCAGCAGCCTGACGCTCTGCGCGGTCCCATACGCCCGAGCGGCCGCCCTCCTTGTGCAACAGGCGCACGTCGACGATCTCCATACCGCGATCAACCGCCTTGCACATGTCATAGATCGTTAGGCACGCGGCACTCGCGCCGGTCAGGGCCTCCATCTCGATACCCGTCTTGCCCGTCACGCCGGCCGTAACCAGTACGTGAAAGCCAACCTGCCCGTCCGCGCGCGCCGGTGCCCAGCCCTCGGGCACGTCCTCGGCCGGCGTCCCCGCCGGAGCGATGGGCGCAATGTCGCACTTGCTCTTGGTAATGAGCAACGGATGGC
Organism: Collinsella sp. HCP28S3_G2; assembly: GCF_052065125.1. Lineage (NCBI taxonomy): Bacteria > Bacillati > Actinomycetota > Coriobacteriia > Coriobacteriales > Coriobacteriaceae > Collinsella > Collinsella sp. HCP28S3_G2. The sequence continues at coordinate 13,066 of NZ_JBQHUO010000017.1, read as the reverse complement.
ACATGGGAATGATGTCGCTCGTGCGTTTGATGGCCATGATGCCCGCCACGCGCGCGCAGGCAAGCACGTCGCCCTTTTTGGCGCGGTCCTGCAGCACCATGGCCTGTGTCTCGGGATGCATGAGGATGGTGCCCTCGGCGATGGCGATGCGATGGGTCTCGGCCTTGTCGGACACATCGACCATGCGCACCTCGCCCTTGGCGTCCACGTGCGTCAGCTCGTTGCGACGTGCGTCACGGGCGGGTTCGGTGGCCGCGCTGGAAGTCGGCTGCGCGGACGCGTCGGCGTTGCCAGCATTCGCCGCGGCCGTGACTTTGTGGGCAGACATCGCGGCCCTGCGAGCGGCCTTGGTGGCGTCGGCGTACCTGCTCTTGGCCATATGATCATCCTCCGATTTGGGACATAAATCGTTGCGTGCCCTCAATTATCGCGTGTTCCTGCGGTTTGTGGGCCACGGCATCGCGCCAAATCGAAAGTACCTGCATATCATCACCACGGCGCAGGGCGTCGCGCACCGAATACTCGGCATCGCTAAACAGGCATGGACGCACGTTGCCATCGGCCGTCAGGCGCAGACGGTTGCAATTCGCACAAAAATGGTTGGACATGGCGCTAATAAAGCCAACCGTTCCCGCCGCGCCCGGAAAGCGCCAATAGCGCGCAGGGCCCGCGCCGGCAGGAGCATCGTTGATGTCGAGCGGCTCGAGCTCGCCCAGTCCCCTCGCGGTGGCCCCGGCATTGATGCGCGCCCGCAGCTCGTCACTCGGCACGGTATCGCTCGCGTCCCACAGCTCGGGATTGAGCGCGGGCGCATGCGGGTCCACAGCGCAATGCGAGCTCGTGCGCTCGTCGCCAATGGGCATATATTCGATAAAGCGCAGGTGGATGGGACGGTCGAGCGTGAGCCGCGCGAGGGCCGCCACATCCTGGTTGAGCCGGCGCACAACAACGCAGTTGACCTTAACGGGCTCAAAGCCCCAAGCCAGCGCCGCGTCGATGCCGGCCATGGTCTGCTCGAGCCGACCCAGGCGCGTGATCTTTCCAAAGAGCGTAGGGTCGAGCGTGTCGAGCGAGATGTTGACGCGGTTAAGCCCGGCATCTTTGAGCTGCGGCGCCAGCTTGGGCAGCAGGGCGCCGTTGGTGGTGAGCGAGATGTCCTCGATCTGAGGGATCGCGCGGATGTCGCGAATAAGCGGAATAATACGGCGGCTGACCAGCGGCTCGCCGCCCGTCAGGCGCACGCGGCGAATGCCCTCCCCCGCCACCAAGCGCACAAAGCGGGCGATTTCCTCGGCGCTGAGTAACTCGTCGTGTGCACGGGGCGCCACGCCATCGGCCGGCATGCAGTAAATGCAGCGGAAATTGCACTTGTCGGTAACGGCAATGCGCAGGTAGTTGATATCGCGGCCAAAACCGTCATGCTGCACGTGCCCGTCCACGCAGCCCTCCCCTCACGCGGCGTTTTATTCTTCGAAAAACATAATACCCCACGAGAGAATCATGCCGACACCCGTACGACAGGAGAGGTCGCTTCGAACAAGGCCGGCTTCCCAAGCCCATCCTCAACACGCAAACCTTGACTCTATAATCGTTGTAGGGTTTTCACTACACTGGTACGTAAACAGACCCAGCCAGAAAGCCCCACCTATGGAACACGACCTCACACGCGGCAATGTCCTTAAGACCATCGCGGTCTTTGCCCTGCCCTATATGCTCTCGTACTTTTTGCAGATGCTCTACGGCATGGCCGACCTGTACATGATGGGGCAGTTTAGCGGTGCCGCCGGCATCACCGCCGTGGGCAATGGCGCGCAGACGCTCTATATCATTACCGTGACGCTCGTGGGTCTGGCCATGGGAACGACGGTTATCGTCGGCCACGCCGTGGGCTCGCGCCGCTTCGATCGCGCCGAGACCGTCATCGGCAACACCATCACGCTGTTTATGGGTGTCTCGGTAGTGCTGGCAGCCATCCTGCTCGCACTGTGCCCGCAGGTCGTGGCACTTATTGGCACGCCAGCCGAGGCAGTCGAAGGAACCGCCGCCTACCTGCGCATCTGCTTTGTCGGCATTCCGTTTATCGCCGCATACAACATCCTCTCGGCCATTTTTCGCGGCCTAGGCGATTCGCGCTCGCCCATGTACGTGATCGGCGTGGCGTGCATCATCAACATCGCGCTCGATTTTCTGTTTATCGGCCACTTGGGGCTCGGCCCCGTGGGTGCGGCACTCGGCACGGTAACCGCCCAGACGGCAAGCGTTGCCCTCGCGCTCGTGTGGCTTAAGAGCCGCCGTACGAACATCCACGTTAAGCGTAGCGACCTGCGTCCCCAGCCCGAGGTGCTCGGCAGCATCCTTAAGATCGGCGTGCCCGTGGCCGTGCAGGACGGCTGCATCCAGGTGGCGTTTATGTTTATCACCGTCATCGCCAACCACCGAGGGCTCGTCGACGCCGCCGCCGTGGGCCTGGGCGAAAAGATGATCAGCTTTTTGTTCATTGTACCGAGTTCCATGGGCGCCACCGTCAGCGCACTCACGGCGCAAAACGCCGGCGCGGGCAAGGGCGACCGTGCGCGTCAGGTGCTCAAAGACGCCATGACCATCTCGGTGGTGTACGGCTGCCTGACCACGGTGCTGATGTGGCTGGTGGCGCCGGCGTTTATTGGCTTTTTTGCCAAGGACGCTGCAGTAGTCGCTGCCGGCACCGGCTATATGCGCAGCTATATTTTCGACGCGATTTTTGCCGGCATCCACATTTGCTTTAGCGGCTTTTTCGCTGCATACGGCAAGAGCTACATCGGCTTTGCGCACAACGTGCTGGCCGTGGCACTCATTCGCGTGCCGGGCGCGTGGCTGCTGTCGAACGCCTATTCCGACACGCTGTTTCCCATGGGCATCGCCTCGCCGTGCGGGTCGATTCTGTCGGCAGTCATCTGTGTTGTCGCGTTTACCGTGCTCAACCGGCGCGGGGCTTTTGACAAGTTAGCAGCGTAGCGGGGCAATGCGAAATCTCCCTCATTGACGACATCATCAGCGACGACCCCGCGACCTACGTGACGCAGATCACGATGCCGGTTTCCCCAACAAAGTAAGAACCGCCCGGAAGGCATCGCGCTTTCGGGCGGTTCTTCAATTTGACTATTGATGCCTTAAGCCTGGGGCACCTCACCGGTAGCCAAGATCTGCTCGAGTGCGTCCTCGTCCAGCACGGGTACGCCCAGCTGCTCGGCCTTGGTAAGCTTGGAACCCGCTTTGGGACCGGCAACCAGATAGCTCGTCTTCTTTGACACGCTGCCCGAAACCTTGGCGCCGAGCACCTTGAGCGCCGCGCCCGCCTCGTCGCGCGTGCGGTTGACGAGCGTGCCGGTGAGCACGAAGGTCAGACCCGCGAGCGGCTGTGCGTCGGCGAGCTCGCCTGCCACGCCAGCGTCGGCTGCGGCTTGCGCGTGCGCGGCGCCCAAATCGACCTCGAGCGAAAGGCCCGCCTGGCGCAGACGTTCCAGGACGGCAAGGTTCTCGGGCACGGCCAGGAACTGCTTGACGCTCGCCGCAATCTTGGGGCCGATGCCCTCGCACTCGGCAATATCCTCTTCGCTCGCCAAGATAAGCTTGTCAATCGACAGGAATCGCTCGGCGATGACCTCGCCCACGCTCTTGCCCACGTGACGGATGCCCAGGGCAAACAGCACGCGACCGAGCGGCTGACTCTTGGACTTGTTGAGCTCGGCGATGATTTTCTCGGCCGTCTTGAGGCCTACCGGAATGGGGTCGCCCTTCTTAACGCCCTTTCTGCTGTTGGAGCTGGCATAGGTGCGCCCCGTGTCCAGGCCGGCGATGTCGTCGACCGTGAGCTGGTAGAAGTCTGCGACGTCGTGAATCAGCCCGGCGGCGATCATCTTGTCGACGATCTCGTCGCCTAGGCCATCGACGTCCATGCAGCCGCGGCTCACCCAGTGGAGCAGGCGCTCCTTGAGCTGTGCGGGGCAGTCGATGGACACGCAGCGGTAAGCCACCTCGCCATCCTCGTGGACCACGGGGCTACCGCACACGGGGCAGACCTCGGGCATCTGCCAGTCGACCGAATCGGCCGGGCGCTTGTCGAGCACCGGACCCACGACCTCGGGGATAACGTCGCCCGCCTTGTGCACGATGATGGTATCGCCCTCGCGCACGTTTTTGCGGCGGATCTCGTCGATGTTGTGCAACGTGGCGCGCGCGATGGTGGAGCCGGCAACCGTCACCGGGTCGAACTCGGCGACCGGCGTGAGCACACCGGTGCGGCCCACCTGGATGCGAATTTCGCGCAGGATGGTCTGCTTTTCCTCGGGCGGAAACTTAAAGGCAATGGCCCAGCGTGGTGCGCGAGCGGTAAAGCCCAGGTCGAGCTGCTGCTGGAAGCTGTCAACCTTTACGACCACGCCGTCGATGTCGTAATCCAAGTCGCCGCGGTGCTCGAGCGCCTGGGCACAGAACTCGTGGACCTCGGCCGGCGTGGCACAACGAGCCACGTTGGGGTTGACGCTAAAGCCGGCGCTACGCAACCAGTCCAGAAACTCGCGCTGGCTGTGGACGTGCAGCGGGTCGGTATCGGCGATGGCATAGATAAAGGTGGCCAGATCGCGGCGCGCCGTGACCTTGGGATCCTTCTGACGCAAGGATCCGGCAGCGGCGTTGCGCGGGTTGGCGAAGGGGTCGCGGCCCTCGGCATCGGCCTCTTCATTCAGGCGAACAAAGCTGCCCTTGGGCATATAGACCTCGCCGCGTACCTCGATGGTGCGCTCGCGGTCGGCGCCCATATGAGCGAGCGCCGGCTCGGATAGGTGCATGGGCACATCCTTGATAGTGCGCACGTTGAGCGACACGTCCTCGCCCGTGATGCCATCGCCGCGTGTGGCCGCGCGCACGAAGGTGCCGTTTTGGTAGGTCAGGGCCACGCCCAGGCCGTCAATCTTGAGCTCGCAGGTATAGGTAACGCTACCGGCACCGAGCGCATCCTCGGTGCGTTGGAGCCAAGCGTCGAGCTCGTCCAGATCCATGGCATCGTCCATGGAATACATGCGTGCCATGTGCGTGACCGGTGTAAACTGCTCGCTCACGTAGCCGCCCACGCGCTGGGTATAGCTGTCGGGCGTCACCAGGTCGGGGTAGGCAGCCTCGATTTCCTGCAGCTCAACGAGCATTTTGTCAAAGGCAGCGTCCGTGATCTCGGGCGCATCGAGCATGTAGTAGCGGTAAGCATGGTAGTCGAGCTCGTGGCGCAACTCAGCCGCGCGCGCTGCCGCCTGGGCACGGGTATCGGCCGGCGCGGCGGTATCCGTGCTCGCTGGCGTTTCGGTATCGATGTCCACGCCGTCACCAAACAGGCTCGATTGCTCCATAGCGGCACTCCTTCGCTCGATTTCAAACGGATACTAGAGTACCACCGGTCGCAATGGGGCCGAATAGCAGTCTCAAACCGCACCGGATTGGCAGCGACCGGACCAGGGTTGGACAGTTAGTTCAGATTTGTATAATTACGCGCGCCGAATCGAGCTGAAATATCGGCTTTTCGCCCCAATCAATCGTTCTGGACGGCGAATTAGGTTTGCTTCCGTCTTCGAGACACCCATCTCGGCCCGTCTTTCATTTCAAAACCGCTCAAAACACGCCTCAGACCGCACCCGTTATATACAAATCTGAACTAACTGTCCAAGCCCTTCCGAACCATGCCCTTGCCATTTCTAAATGATCCGTTTTCCTCCGTCCCCAACGGATCAATAAGAGAAGAGGGGCTGTCCCGCGCTGGCGGAACAGCCCCTCTGGCTTCGATATGTGCGATACAGCTCGTTAGAAACCCTGACCGTAGCCTTGCCCCTGACCCTGTTGGCCCAGCAGTTCTTCCAGGTACTGGCGCAGTTGCTCGTCGGTAATGCCGCCGTTGCCGGTGTCGGTCGCGCTGTCGTTCTGCTGCTGGTTCTGCAGCTCCTCATCAGAACCCAGCTCGACCGTGACCTTTTTCTCTTCCTTGCCGCGCACGAGCGTGATCTCGACCTTCTCGCCCACCTCGTGGCTGCGCAGCGCGATAATCAGGCCATCGGCGCTCGTAATCTCATCGTCACCCAGCTTGGTGATGACGTCGCCCTCTTGGATGCCAGCCTTGGCGGCAGGACCGTCCTCGGCGACACTCGCCACATACGCGCCGCTATCGGTGCCGAGATTGTTAGTGCGGGCGCTGAGCGCGTTGACGCTCGAAAGCGTGGCGCCCAGGTACGGATGAACCGGCGTCTTGCCGTCGATGATCTGGTCGGCGATGTTCTTGGCATAGTTGACCGGAATGGCAAAGCCCACGCCCGAGCTGGAGCCCGAGTAGCTCTCGATAAGAGAGTTAATACCCACGAGTTCGCCATTGTCGTTAACGAGCGCGCCGCCGGAGTTGCCCGGGTTGATGGCAGCATCGGTCTGAATCATGTTGGCATAGATGGTGTTGCCGCTGGTAGAACTCATGGCCGTGGAGCGATACAGCGCCGACACAATGCCCGTGGAGACAGATTGCTCGTTGCCGAACGGCGAGCCGATCGCCATGACCCACTCGCCCACGTTAAGCTTGGAGGAATCACCAATCTCGATCGGCGTGAGCTTGGAGGCGTCAGCATCCTTGAGCTTGATGACGGCCAGGTCGCTCGAGGCGTCGTTGCCCACGAACTCGGCCTCGTAGGTGGTACCGTCGTCCATGGTAACCACGTACTGGTCATAGCCATCGACCACATGGTTGTTGGTGAGGATGTGGCCCTCGGTATCGAGCACCACGCCCGAACCGACGCTGCCCGAACCATCCGACTCGTCGGCAGACTGCGAAAGCGAGCCATTCTGGCTACCGCTCGAAGTGGCGGTGATGGAAACGACGGAGGGCAGGGCCTTGGCAGAAACGGCCTCGGCAAGCGTGGTGTCCTCGGAGTCGATCGTAATCTTTTGCGTCGATGAACCCGAAGCACCCGCCGTCACGACATTCTTTCCGCCGCCAATGTTGAGCGTGCCACTCATAATGAGCGCGATGACCAGCAGGGCGCCGCAGGCGCAGCCGGCGAGCGCCGTAATAAAGATCGGCAGCTTTTTGGTCTTGGTCTTGACCACCGTGTGCTTGTTTACAACCTGCTGACCGCCCAGCGGCTGGCCGGTCTGTGTGTCGTAGGCCTGCACGTAGGGAATGTTGCCGTCGGCAGGCGTCGACTCCACCTGCACGCGCGGCTGCTGCTGGGTCTCGCCAGCGTTGCCCGCATCCTGGGGACGCTGGGAATCGTTCTCGCTCATGACTGCGATCCTTTCGTCTAATAACCAAAGGCCCGCCAAACATGTGGCGGGCCATCATTGTTCACGTTGAGTTGTACCCCAATATGCGGGCGAACGTGTATGAGAACGTAATCTTTAAGGAATGCTTAAGTTCTGCTGCAAACTCGAAAGGGATCCACGCATGCGGCAAAACCACCACGAAGGCGCCTGCCCCCTTTGCGGTGAAAAGCTAGTCCTTAAACAGATAGCCCACGCCGCGGACGGTGGTGATATGTGCCGCAATCTGCGGGCCCACCTTGGAGCGGATGCGTCGGATGTGCACGTCGACGGTGCGCGTGCCGCCGCAGTACTCAAAGCCCCACACGCGGTGCAGCAGCACTTCGCGGCTGTAGGCACGGTTGGGATGCGTCGCCAAAAAGCTCAGCAGCGAGTACTCCATCAGCGTCAGGTCGATGGGCTCGTCGTCGAGTGTCACCTGGTAGGTAGCCAGGTTAATCTCGAGGTTATCGATGTTGAGCACATCGTCGGCGGCGACGGTCTCCTCCTCGCCCATCAGGCGCTGCGCACGAGCCTTGAGCTCGTTGGGCGTCGCCGTGGGGCATACAAAGTCGGCATGCGCGTGATTGGGCAGGCGCAGGGTGCCGAGCGCCTCGTCGTCGACGATTACCAACATGGGAACGCCACCGCGGTCGTCGAGCCATTTGGCAATCTGATCGATGCGGTCGCTGCGGATGCCATCGGAATCGAGGATCAGCAGGTCAAAGTCATGCGCCGCAGTCGGCGAATCGGGGGTTGCCAGGCTCACCTCGACACCCAGGGTGGTCGTCAAGCTGCGGGCAAACTCGTGGAAGCGCGTCGTGCGCGCCATGAACAGGGCACTCTTTTCGGACATATCGACCTCCAAGGAAATGAGCTCAATCGTACTGGAACGAACCAGCGCGATTAGGAGTTCGCCAGATAATGCTTGATCTCCCACTCGGTGATCGTGGACTCAAACTTATGCCACTCGTCGCGCTTCTTTTTGAGGAAGAAGCTGTGGATGTGCTCGCCGAGGGCATCCTTCATAAACTGCGAGTCCTCAAACACGTCGAGCGCCTCTTTGAGCGAGCGCGGCAGCGGCGTATAGCCGGCCTCGATCATCTGACGGTCGGTAAGCTTGAGCGTCTCGGCCGTTGCCTCGGGCGGGAGTTCCAGCTTGCGCTCGATGCCGTCCAGACCAGCCGCCAGCGTGACGGCGTTGACCAGGTACGGATTGGCCATGGGATCGGGGCTGCGAAGCTCGATGCGCGTGGACAGCTGCTTGCCGGGCTTGTAGACCGGGATGCGGACCATGCTCGCGCGGTTGCGCAGGCCCCACGTAGCGTACTGTGGCACGGAGTCGCCGCCCGTGGTGATGCGCTTGTACGAGTTGACCGTGGGGTTGGTGATGGCGCTGATCTCGCGCGCGTGTGCCAGAATGCCGGCCATATAGTGCTTGGCGATATCGGAGAGGTGGTACTTCTCGTCGTCCTCGCCCCAAAAGACGTTGTTGCCGTCGTGGTCGAACAGCGACTGATGCAAAAACATGGCGCTGCCGTCCTCGCCCGCCAGCGGCTTGGGCATAAAGGAGGCGTGGCAACCGCTCTCGTAGGCCTGCTGCTTAATGATGAGTTTGGCCGTGGTGATGGCGTCGGACATGCTCAGGGCCTCGGCGTGACGCAAGCTAATGCCGTGCTGCGAGCGGCCGGCGGCGTGGAAGGTGTACTCCACGGGCACGGACATCTTCTCGAGCGTGAGCACCGTATTGCGGCGCAGGTCGCGAGCGGCATCGCTCACCGAAAGGTCGAAGTAGCCCACGTTGTCGAGCGGCTCGGGGGTGTGCTCGTCGGGGAAGTAGTAATACTCCAGCGCGGCACCCACGTTGAGCAGGTAGCCGGCCTTCTCGGCCTTATAGAACATGCGGCGCAGGGCGTCGCGCGGGTCGCCGGCAAACGGCTTGCGATCGGGAGTGCACACATCGCAGAACACGCGGGCGACGCCGTTATGGCTCGGGCGCCACGGCAGGATCTGGAAGGTCGAGGCGTCAGGGAACGCGAGCATGTCGGCTTCCTCGGGCGTGGCAAAGCCCTCGATGGCGGAGCCGTCAAAGCCAATACCCTCCTCAAAAGCGACCTCGAGGTCTTCGGGGCTAATGGCAAAGTTCTTGAGGCGGCCGAGAATGTCGACAAACCACAGACGCACAAAGCGGATGTCACGCTGCTCTACGGAACGGAGTACGTAATCGATGTTCTGCTGGTTCATGTCGCTCCCCTTTCTTTCGGGCGGGTTTCGACTGGTCTATATCGCAGATACTATCGCAGAAAAATGTTTCCGCAGGGTTAAAGCGTATCAAGCGCCCAAAAAACGTGCGCGAACAGGCAGTTACGAACGAGCGGCTAGCGCGAGGTCGAAGCGCGGTGTTCGATGTGGCCGGGAACCTCGATGCGTTTAGGCGCCAGCTTTGCGGCATCGCCCACGGTGGTGGTAACAACGTCGATACGCTCGGAGAGGCGATCGACCACGCGCTCGGCGATGGTGAGGGTGTCCTGCGCGGCCGTGGTAACTCCACCAAAGAGCACATGGTTCCAGGGATAGTCGTCAAACGTCGCGATCTTGAGCCCCGCCGGCAGCGAGGGACCAAGCTGCGCCAGCGCCTCGGTCAGGCTCAGGAAAACCAGGCCGTTGACGGCAATGAGGCCGAGCTCTTTTCCTGCATAGCCGCGGATGGTCTCGTCTAGGCGGCCGACGCCCGTGGCGCCGCCATCAGCCAAGGTGATAACCTCGCCGGCAAAGCCGCGGCGCGAAAGCTCGTCGGTAAAGGCCTCGGCGCGCTCGCGACGGACGGAGCTGTCGTCGCTTGCCTCGGTGAGCAGGCACAGGTGCTCGCTGCCCGCAGCAGCCAAGGCGTCTACCAGGCCGGCGACCAGCTCACGGTTGTTAGATGTCACCAGATCGACACCGCCGTCGGCAACGTCGCGGTCGAGCAGCACAACGGGCAGGCGTCCCGCTGCCGCGACGATCGCCTCGTCGTTACCACCGCAGGTATTGACGACCAGGCCGTCCACGCCAGCGTCGATAAGCCTGGTGAGCGAATCGGCCTCCTTGGCGGGATCGTTGCCGCTAATGGCTGTCATGAGCGAGCAGCCGCGCGCGGCGGCGCTGGCGGAAAGGCCCTCGAGCATGGCGCTGGAGAACGGGTTGGCGATGTCGGCCAAGATCACGCCGATGAGGTTGGTACGCGAGCTGCGCAGATTGCGCGCGGCGGCACGTGGGCGATAGCCGGTACGCTCGATAACCTCCGCAATGCGAGCACGGGTTTCCTCGGTCATTTGCCCGGGGCGGTTATTGAGATAGCGCGAGACCGTGGCCGGGCTCACACCCGCCTCGACGGCAATGTCCTTGATTCTCATCTGCGCCATAGCGCACTCCGTTTCCCCATTGTCGGCAGTCTGAGCCATTTTAGGCATTTTTTAAAAATCTCGGTTGCAAAACGCTGTAGGTGAACAGCATCGTTTTTGCGTCACGAGCAGATGCGATAATGGGCTAGATAGCCGAGTCTTTGGACAGCTCAAAATAGTCGGGATACAAGGCTATAACCGGACCTTGCTCTTCGGGCATCAGGTGCAGGTGTGTCTCTGCCAGATAGCTCGCCGCGTCGGTATCGCCCCTCTTAATGGCCTCGAGAATCCGGCGATGCTGCCGACGAATCGGCTCCCAATCTAGATCCTGCGACACCATACGCAACCAGTTGTATCGCTCAAAATGCGTATTGACGCTCTTCATCCAATCCCACAACATGTGACGGCCGGCAATCTCAAAACACGTCTCATGGAACAGGTTGTCCAGGTCAAAGAAACGACGCGTTTCGCCATGGTCGAGCGACTCGGACTCGGCAAGAATCTGATCGAGCCGATGCTTTTGCTCGGGTGTGGCGACCGAGCAGCATTTAATGAGTACGCTTCGCTCGAGTTTCTCGCGCAAGAAACAGGCGTTCTCGGCGCGCTCCATGCTGATCTTAGAGACGTAGGTGCCGCTTTTGGGACGCGTTTCCACCAGCTCCTGCTCACGCAGGCGCACAAAGGACTCGCGAATGGGCGTACGCCCGATTCCCGTCTCCTTTTCCAGACCAATCGCCGAAAGGCGCGTGCCGGGCTTGAGCTCGGCATAGATGATCTTGGAGCGCAGTGCATTGTATGCCTGATCTTGCAAGCTTTGATTATGCTGGTGCTGTTCCATAAAGCCCTCGGATAAACCCTCGGTTAGTCGAATACCACCATGCAATACTATCGCATCGACACGCCCCAGCTCCCAATCAGTCTTTTTGGGACGGGGCTCTTTTAGCTACCCTAGCCCGCAGATCGGCCCCTTGCCACAAAAGTGGCCCATCTACTACGTTAACACGGATAGCCTCGGCCATACCAAAAACCGTGAAAACAAAACCGCAGGTAGGCAGCTTGTCAATTTTCGAAAAAGCCGACTATGGTTGACCCCTGCGGCTTAAACGTAGTAGATAGGCCCTTTTCGTGGCGCAGCACTACTGCACCCCAAATTGGCACCCCGAGCCTGTTATAAGTTGCTGCGAAATACGGACGGTTGATGATCAAGGCGCGCTATGCGGGTTGCTATAGCTCGAACGTCCCACGTCCGATGCACCAAAGCGTTTGCGACAGCTTCGCGAAACGCCTCGAGAGGAATTCGATCGTTTTGGACGCGCTCCATCCCTTCGATACGCTCATAACGGTAGTAGCGTGAAAACATAGCTACCGCCCTGTCCACCTGCTCAATTGCGGATACATTTGTCGCCGCCTCGCGATCCAAGATCACATCCTCGGTATCACCAAAACGGACGCAGTCGATGCCCGGAAAATCATTCTTATCCGCCAAAATCGCCGCAGCGTTGGTATAGCCATCTTTGCCGAGCAAGCGAAGCGTGCGCATAATATCCGGCGTTAGCTCAGAAATGCCGAGATGTTCAACACACTTATGCTCGAGCGTGTGAAAACTCAAGTCCTGACGAGCCGACGTGAGCGCGTCGAACGTTACGTTGCTGCCTTCGAGCGTCAGCCTGCCATACTCAAACCGGTCGACCTCCACCGTTGCCGAATCGTTTCGCCTGTAGGCCTTCAAGATATAAGACGAAAACCGTTTGCGTACTGATTTATCCGAGACGCAAACGGTTTTCGTCTTGATTTGCGTACGGAATTAAGATGCATAATTTCGCTTTCGTATGGCTCAATACCGGACGCAGACTGTTTTCGTCTGTCAATACGTCTGCAATCCAAACGAAAAGAGCCCCGAGCTCGTATGAACTCGGGGCTCTTGGTGCCGCACATCTATGAGAGGATAAATTCGATGCGTACGGGCGCTACTCCATGAAGCCGCCCTGGGATGGCGGCAACCTCGTCGTTACCCGTCTGATGGGTGTGTTCAAGGCGTCCGTTCCCCTTTTTATCGACGTAACGGGCAAAAAAGCTCGTCGAGGAGACCATCCACACGCACCACGGTGCGGCCGACGCCATCGAGGCGCACAACCCCACTGCCGCTCACGATGCGATGTATCTGCACCTGGCCTACAACCGCAACATGATTGTGGAAGGCACACAGACAAAAGGCATTTAAGGCTCGGCAATGATCTTTCTATGATAAAACGCAAGCGGCGGCCGCCCAAACATGAACTGCCTCCCATTTCTTGGACACGAGAAATGGGAGGCTTTTTATGCGTGTCGACTTGAGAGTGAAACACGACATCGTGGCCAGGAAGGCGGCGATCGGGCTCTTCGAG
>NZ_JBQHUO010000016.1:0-25524 GCF_052065125.1 Collinsella sp. HCP28S3_G2 | reverse complement strand
CGACTAAACGTGCAGCGTGCGCGGGCCCTCCCGACGGGAAACGAAAAAGCCCGGTTTAAAACCGGGCCCGAACAAACACGCCTATTGACAATGGCTTTCTCATATTAAAAGGGTCCCGCGCACAGAGCGCGAGACCCTTATCAGAACAATGTGTGCCGATTAGAACGTGACCGGGGTGTCGGTGTAGACGCACTCGAGCAGCTGCTCCATCTCCTCCTGAGACGGCTGGCGCGGGTTGGAGCCCGTGCAGGCGTCGAGGATGGCGTTGGCGGCAACGTCGTGCTTCTTAGCCTCGAACTCATCGTAATCGATGATGGACTCGTCGGCCTTCACGCCCTTGGCACCGTAGTTCTTGATGCCCTGCGGGATGTCGAGCTTGTCGTTGAGGTCGCGAATCTCCTGGACCAGGGCCTCGACCAGCTCGTCCTCGGTCTCGCCGGCGAGGTGCAGGATCTCCTTGGCGATGAAGGCGTAGCGGCTCTTGGCGCGAGCGTCCTTGGCGTTGAACTGGATGACCTTGCCCAGGTACATGGCGTTGGCGCAACCGTGGATGATGTGGTCGCCCTCAAAGGCGGCACCGGTCTTGTGAGCCATGGAGTGGACAATGCCCAGCAGACCCGAGGAGAAGGCGATGCCGGCGATGCACTGGGCGTCGTGCATGTGCTGGCGGGCCTCATGATCGCCCTGATAGGACTTGGGCAGCCACTCGACGATCTCGCGGATAGCATGCAGGGCGTTGGCGTCGGTGTACATGGAACCAGCGGTGGAGACGTAGGCCTCGATGGCGTGAGTCAGAGCGTCCATACCGGTGTGAGCGCACAGCTTGGCGGGCATGGTGTAGGTGAGCTCGGGGTCGACGATGGCGACATCAGGGGTGATGTTGAAGTCGGCCAGCGGGTACTTGATGCCCTTGGCGTAGTCGGTGATGACGGAGAACGCGGTGACCTCGGTAGCGGTGCCGGAGGTAGAGGAGATGGCGCAGAAGTGAGCCTTCTGACGGAGCTCCGGGAAGGAGAACGGGACGACTGCCTCCTCGAAGGTCTCCTCGGGATACTCGTAGAACAGCCACATAGCCTTAGCGGCATCGATGGGCGAGCCGCCGCCAATGGCGATAATCCAGTCGGGCTGGAACTCGGTCATGGCCTCGGCGCCCTTCATGACCGTCTCGACGGACGGATCGGACTCGACGCCCTCGAACAGCTTGACCTCGAAACCGGCCTCCTTGAGGTCGGCCTCGACGTCCTGCAAAAAACCGCCGCGGCGCATGGAGCCGCCGCCGGTCACGATGATGGCCTTGCTGCCCTTGAGGTTCTTCACCTCGTGGCGAGCGCCCTCACCAAAGTACAGATCGCGAGGATTGGTAAAACGTCCCATACTGTGCCTCCTAAACAAGCCCCTCTTAGACTTGCGTATATAACGGAGCACCCGATTGGCTCCGTTAGGACCGTTTTGCGCGTTGCCGGCGATGACAATGCGCGATGTCTAAACGTCTCAACGCTCAGACAAATAGTATTTTACCGTTCTGGTTGGTCAGTTATTTACCGAAAGCCGACAATGATGAAACGTTTTTTCTATCCCTGAAGACCCTTATGCGGCATTCATACTCCCAAGCTGGGCAAACGTTTTATCAAGGTTGACCACATATCCAGGGCAGGACTGTGCCCCTCCAAAAGACACACCGTTCGCCGCCAAAAATCGACCGTTTGCGGCACCGTGATACCACTCGGTCGTCCAAGGTGCCGACATTTGTGCGACATCCGTCTTCGTGGTGCAAAGATGCATGTCCAAGTGCGGCACTCCCAATGTGCCTCATGCGGGTAAACTAGAACCTTATATAGAGACATTTGAACCCTAACCGCAGCAAAGGAGGCCCCATGGCATTCGATCCCATTCAAGAAGATTGCCATCGCCTCGTTCTTGAGGCCTTGCGCCGCGACAATATCCCACTCACCGACGGCCCCGCCGTAGAGCGTCTGATGGAACAATTCACCCGCAACCCCGCGCCGCTCATCGTGCACGACCGCGACCGCGCCGGACATCTGATTGCCAAGGTGGTCGAGGCTGTCGACTACCGCATTCCCTTTATCCCTGACGATACCCAGGCAGAGCAAGAAGAGACCGCTGCCGAAAACATGCTTCGCGAGGCAGCCGCACTCGACCCGACCAACTGGGACGCTCAGCGCATGTTGACCGCCCTCACCGCTAACTCCAACGAGGAGTACGTACAGTACTTGGTATCCAAGCGCGATGAAGTCGAGCACGACCTGGCACTCAAGATCGCCTCGGCGCAGGACCCCTACGAGCGCGAGGCCGCAGGCGACCTTACACGCCGCCCCTACCTGCGCTGGCTTGCCGCCCTTGCGTCGCGCGCCCTCATTAGCGGCCGTTACCGCCTGTCGCTCGAAACCGCAAACCGCAGCCTGGACTTTGCCCCCAACGATCCAGCCGGTGTCCGCCACACTGCGATGCTCGCCATGGCAAAACTCGAATACCCCGCCGAGGAGCTCAAACGCTTTCGCTCTGCCCACTCCGTCCCCTATCTTGCCAACACGCCGCTGCGCCGTCGTCCCAAGGACGCGGAGCGCGACTTAGACCCGTGGACGCTCATCGCGCTGATGAGCGTTGCCTGGCGCGAGCTGGACTACGAGGGCGCCGAACACTACTTGCGCATCCTTGCGCGCTCGTGCCCGCACGCAGCCGAGGCGCTTTACTTTCAAACCGAGTTTCCCGATGGCGTCTATGCCCGCGTCAACGTGGGCGTGGGCTCCACCGACGAGCTTGTCCTTGCGCTGTCCGAAGCGACGCCGGTACTGCAGGAGGGCTTGGGCGCCCCCGACAACGCCAGCTTTGCCGCCTGGGTCGCCACCAACGATATCGTGCGTTCCCAGATTGACGAGCGCATCCTGCGGGCGGCCGAGCAGGGCTTGCCGTTTAAGGGAGGAGACCTCTAATGGATCCGAGCGTCTACATCCCCGCCTACCTGGAGCGCGCCTACGTTGCGTCGCACCCCGAACTCACCGATGCAGCACGCGATCTTGTCCATAACGACGTGAGCGTCAACCCCCATAAGTATGCGCAGACCGAGCATGCCCAGGCGCTGCTGTCCTATGCCGGCGTTCACCGCCACCTGCTCGACGAGCTCCATCGTATCGAGGATATGGGCAGCGATGAGGAGTTTGAGCAGACGCGCAACCGCCTGTTCGACGATATGCGCGATGAGCTGCTCAAGATCGTCCGCGTCGATGCGTATGTCTTCGATGCCCAGCTGCTTGCCATCATTTTGGCGGACACGCCCGTCGACGCCTGCCTGGGCGACCTGATGAAGCTCGAGGCGACAACAGCCGATTACCTACGGCAAAGCGTGCCCGGATTCGACATGGAGGCTCCGCACTACTGGGCCAACAAGGTGCTGGCAGACGGCGTGACGGCGGCCGATCTCACCGTGAGCGAGCCGGCGCTTATCGGGTGGCTCCACACGCTCGAGGCCATCTCGCAGCTGTGCATGGCGAGCGCCCGCTACCGTGCTGCCGTCAACTATTCTCGCCGTGTTCTTAAGGCGGAAGGCTATCCCACCCGAGCTGCCGGCACCGTGCTACTCGCCCTCGCTCGTCTGGAAGACGAGGACGGCTTTTTTGCCCTGGCCCACCAGCTCGAGGAGCAGATGGGGGCCGATGCCCTCGAGAACTCCCCCTGGTACCTACTCGCCCGCACGATCCTGCTGTTCAAAACAAACAAGATGCGTCCGGCGACACGCGCGCTGCGCGAGTTTGCCAACCGCTGCGAGGGCGGCGCGTTCTTTTTGCTGAACCCGGTGTACCAGACGCCGTACCTCCCCTGCCGACCCGAGCCACACGACCCCTGGGACCTTTCGCACCAGGCGGTTTGGGAAGCCGACGGTATTATCTCGGACACCCCCGACTTTGCCCCCTGGGCCAACGCCTGCGAGGATGTATCGCAGCTTGCCCAGGAATTTGCGCGCCGCTACGGCTTTTAGCAGCGCAAACGTCACGACCATGTCATTTACGTTAGGAACGGTTTCATGAATCTCCGCTCATCTCTCGCCTGCACCTCGAGCGATATCGCCCGCTGGGGACTGCGCTCCGTCCTTAAGCGCCAGGGCGGCGTTCTTCCCGGCCGTATCGCCATGAAAATCAACCCTGAGCTGCTGAGCGACCTCGCGGACCTTGTCGAGCGCAGCGTGGTGATCACCGGCACCAACGGCAAGACCACCACCTCCAACCTCATCGCCGACGCCGTTGCCGCCAGCGGTGCCACCGTGGTGTGCAACCGCGCCGGCAACAATATGGAACCGGGCGTGGTGGGTGCGCTGCTCGAGGCGCGCAGTGGCCTTAAGCGTGCCGGCAGCGGCAAGCGCGTAGGTGTCTTTGAGTGCGATGAGCTCTACACCGTGCGTGTTCTGCCCAAGCTCAAGCCGACATACTTTGTGCTGCTCAACCTGTTCCGCGACCAGCTGGACCGCTACGGCGAGATCGACCATACCCAGGACGTCATCGCCCGCGCGCTGGAGCTCTCGCCGACAACGACGCTCATCTATAACGCCGATGACCCGCTGTGTGCCTCGATTGCCGCGCGCATTCCCAACGCGAGCATTGCCTTTGGCATCGATGGCGCCACGGGCACCGAGTCCGATCGCATTAGCGACTCGCGTTTTTGCTCGCAGTGCAATGCGCCGCTGGAGTACGACTATGTTCAGTACGGCCAGCTCGGCGCCTATCATTGTCCTTCGTGCGGTTGGAGTCGCCCCGCGCTGGTCCGTCGCGTGACAGGCGTTGAGCTCGGCTGCGACGGCTACGACTTTGACCTGGCCTTTGGACCCGAGGCAAAAGCGCCCGCAACGCACATCGCCACGCGCTACAACGGCCTGTACATGGTCTACAACGTTGCCGCCGCCTTCTTTGCGGCGCGTGAGTTGGGCGTGGACGCAGCGCAACTGCAGCCCACGCTCGATGCCTACGTCCCCGCCGGCGGACGCATGGGCCGCTGGGAGATTGCCGGCCGTACCGTCGAGGCAAACCTGGCCAAAAATCCCGTGGGCTTCGATCGCCAGATCCAGTCCATTAAAACGGCAGGCGGCAGACTCTGCGCCTTCTTCCTGAATGACAACGACGCCGACGGCCACGATGTCTCGTGGATCTACGACGTCGACTTCGAGCGCATCGCCGATACCCCAGGGCTTATCGCCTTT
This sequence comes from Collinsella sp. HCP28S3_G2, assembly GCF_052065125.1. Taxonomy (NCBI): domain Bacteria; kingdom Bacillati; phylum Actinomycetota; class Coriobacteriia; order Coriobacteriales; family Coriobacteriaceae; genus Collinsella; species Collinsella sp. HCP28S3_G2. The sequence goes on along the minus strand of NZ_JBQHUO010000016.1, from coordinate 20,318 downwards.
GCCGGGGGTACGCGCGCGCACGACATGCAGGTGCGCCTGAAGTACGCCGGCATCGACGCCGCCATCATCTCGAATATCGCGCAGGCGATCGGCGCCGTGGCAGGTGAGGCAGCCGATGACACCTTCTACGCCGTCGCCAATTACACGGCATTCCCGCCGCTGGTCAAAGAGCTCGACGGACTTAAAGACGCCGATGCGAGCTCGGTTGCCTCCTGCGCCGTAACACGCACCGATGGCAGCGCCGTCCCCACCGATATTGCGCCGGTCGAGCTTCCGCGCCCGCTGCGCATCGTCTATCTGTATCCCGATGCCCTCAACCTCTATGGCGACGGCGGCAACGTCATCGCCCTCGAGCGCCGCTGCGCCTGGCGCGGCATTCCCGCGCGCGTGGACGAGGTCCGCATGGGCGAGACGCTCGATCTTACCGACGCCGACATCGTCATGATGGGCGGCGGTGCCGATCGCGATCAGTTGGCTGTGGCACACGAGCTGCTCGCTCAAAAGGACAAGGTTGCGACATATGTTGAGGACGGCGGCTCGTTGCTCGCTATCTGCGGCAGCTATCAGCTGCTCGGTCGTTCGTACTATATGGGCGAGAATCGCATCGAGGGCCTAGGCGTCATCGCCGCCGAGACCGTGCGCGGCTCCGACCGCCTGATAGGCAACGTCGCCGTCAAGACCGACCTGGCACCCGAGCCCTTTGTGGGGTTCGAGAACCACGGCGGCCGCACCCTGCTCGATGCAGAGGCCACGCCGCTCGGAACGTCTGTCGTCACGGGCACCGGCAACAACGGCGACGATGACTTTGAAGGCCTCATCTACAAGGGCGTCATCGGCACGTACCTACACGGACCGGCACTGCCCAAGAACCCCGAGTTCGCCGACTGGCTCATCGCCCATGCCCTCGAGCGCCGTGGCGATGCACAGGCCGCCGCCCTGCTGCCGCTCAAGCCCCTCGACGACACCTACGAGCACGCCGCCCACGACGCCGCGATGAAGCTCCTCCCCTAACGCCCCGCCACCACAAAGGGACAGGCATCTTTGTGGTGGTTTTTCAGTTTGCCAACGATATGTGAACGGATAAAAAAGTCTGCTATACTCTTTCCCGCTGTCCCCATCGTCTAGCGGCCAAGGACGCCACCCTTTCAAGGTGGATATCGCGGGTTCGAATCCCGCTGGGGGCACCATTTGAAACGAGAAGCCCGTTACCCCCGCGGTGACGGGCTTTTTTCTACCCAACGCCGGGATTCGAACCCGACAGGGTGCGGAGCTGAGGAAACGCGAAGCGTTTTCCAGCGCAGCACGCAAGGAGCGAAGCGACGCAGCGAAGGCGGGCGGCGCCAGCCGCACGCGGACATCCCGCTGGGGGCACCATTTAAAACGAGAAGCCCGTTACCCCCGCGGTGACGGGCTTTTTTCTACCCATGTGCCGGGATTCGAACCCGACAGGGTGCGGACCCCGGCAAATCGGCGGCAAAACGGACTCCAAAGCGTCCTTCGCAATCAAAAAGCCAGGGCCCGCGCGATGCGGACCCCGGCTTAATACCGTGACGATATGTTGGCTATGCCCTACACGTAGAACAGGATGTCGTCGTAGGTCGGGACCGGCCAGTAGTCGGCGGCCACAATCTCCTCCATGGCATCCACGGCGGCACGCAGCGTATCCATAGCGGGAACGACCTCGTGTGCATACACATTGGCCTGCTCCTGGCCATCGAGAGCCTCGGCCTTCTGATGCACGGCGTCGAGCGCCTTGATGGAGTCGTTGATGGCGGTGATACCGTTGCAGAGCTTGTTGAGCGTGTTCTGCTCGCACTGCATGGCGGCCTCAGCACCGGCGGCACGAATTGTCTCAAGGCCCTTAGCGACCTTGGTGGCATAGGCGGTAATGACCGGACGATAGGTACGACGTGCCTCGCGAATCATCGTGGTAGCCTCGATGTTCATGAGCTTGTTGTACTTCTCGAGCTTGCAGTCGTAGCGGCACTGAGCCTCGGCCTTGGTCAGGACGCCCGTCTCCTCAAAGAGCGCGATAGCCTTATCGGAAACAAAAGCGGGAAGAGCGTCGGCCGTGGTCTTGTTGTTGGCAAGGCCGCGCTTCTCGGCCTCGATGGGCCACTCGTCGGAGTAACCGTCGCCGGAGAACAGGATGCGCTGGTGATCGGTCAGCACCTTCTTACAGTACTCGAGCGCGGCGTCCTGGAACTTATCCTCGGGCGTACCCTCGAGTGCATCGGCAAAGGACTTGAGCGACTTGGCCACGGCGGCATCGAGCACCAGGTTGGAGTCGGAGACGTTCTGCTCGGAGCCGCAGGCACGGAACTCGAACTTGTTGCCGGTGAAGGCGAACGGAGAGGTGCGGTTGCGGTCGGTGTTGTCCTGCATCAGCTTGGGCAGGGTATCGGCGCCCAGGTCGAGCACGCCGCGCGTGGCATGGACGGAAGCCTTGCCATCGATGATCTTCTCGACGACCTCGGTAAGCTGGTCGCCCAGGAAGATGGACATAATCGCCGGAGGAGCCTCGTTGGCGCCCAGACGATGGTCGTTGCCGGCCGAGGCAACGGAGGCACGCAGGAGCTCCTGGTAGTTATCGACGGCCTCGATCACCGCGGTGAGGAAGACGATGAACTGCAGGTTGTCGAGCGGGGTGTCGCCCGGATCGAGCAGATTCTCGGACTCGGTGCCAAGCGACCAGTTATTGTGCTTGCCCGAACCGTTGATGCCCTCGAAGGGCTTCTCGTGCAGCAGGCAGACCAAATCGTGGCGGGAGGCGATGAGCTTCATCTTCTCCATCATGACCAGATTCTGGTCGATGGCCTCGTTGACCTCGCCATAGACGGGGGCGAGCTCATGCTGGCAGGGAGCGACCTCGTTGTGTTTGGTCTTGGCGGGAATGCCAAGCGCCCACAGCTCATCGTCCAGGTCCTTCATATAGGCCGAGACGGTGGGGCGGATAGCGCCAAAGTAGTGCTCCTCGAGCTCCTGGCCCTTACAGGGAGCAGCACCAAAGAGGGTGCGGCCGGTGATGACCAGGTCCCTGCGCTTGCGGTAAGCGTCCTTCTTGATCAGGAAGTACTCCTGCTCATCGCCCACGGAAGGAACGACCTTCTTGGGGGTCTTACCAAACAGCGCCAATACGCGCTTGGCCTCACGCGAGAGCGCGGTCATGGAGCGCAGCAGCGGGGTCTTCTTGTCCAGGGCCTCGCCCGTGTAGGAGCAGAAAGCCGTGGGGATGCACAGGACATTGTCCTTGATAAAGGCGGGGCTGGTGGGATCCCAAGCGGTATAGCCGCGGGCCTCGAAGGTGGCACGCAGGCCGCCGTTGGGGAAGCTGGAGGCGTCCGGCTCGCCCTGGATGAGGTTCTTTCCCGTAAACTTGGTAATAGCGGTGCCGTCGTGGTTAGGTTCGAGGAAGCTGTCGTGCTTCTCGGAAGTAATGCCCGAAAGCGGCTGGAACCAGTGCGCGTAGTGCGTCGCGCCCTTGGAGATGGCCCAAACCTTCATGGCATGGGCAACGGCGTTGGCCACATCCAGGTCGAGCGGCTCACCGTCCTCGAGGGTTGCAGCAAGGCGCTTCCAAATGTCCTTGGGGAGGCAGTCCTTCATGACTTCCTCAGAGAACACCATGGTCCCGAAGCGGTCAGTAAGTTCGGCCATACGGAACTCCCTTCGTATCGGCACCGCGTGAGAAGCGGTGTTGATTACTAACGAACGAGTCATAGCTTAGACTCGCCGTGTTTCCGCGACATTACCGTTATGTTGCCGTCGCGAAACTAATCAATGAGGTTACCGCATCGCGGCGATGTTGCCACCCTCAACGGCCAATCAACTGTATAAATTGCAGACCTCTCCGCATGATTTAAGGGTAGTCTTTTTGGGACGGGGCTTTTTTAGCTGCCCTATTTAAATATGGTCTCAAGCTTTGGAGGCGCCGGATTGGGTAGCTAAAAAAGCCCCGTCCCAAAAAGACTACCCTGCGTACCTGGTTGATGGGGTAAAAAAGCTCCAAATTAGCTACGCTGTTATAGGGAATGCCGATAGCGAAACATCTTCGATTGATATTTCCAAATAGCGAGTAAAACTCCACCGTAGCGCAGCGGTGCTGTAGAATCCTTTCAACACATCACGCTAATGTATCTAAAGGAGCACGATATGCGCGTCGACGAGGTTTTTAAGCAGGCAGCATCCCAGGGCACCACGCCCGTTTCGTTTGAGATGTTCCCGCCCAAGGGCGAGCTTACCCTCGATACGGCTCGCGAGGTGGCTGGCAATCTGTGCAAGCTTTCGCCGAGCTTTGTCTCGGTCACCTGCTCGGCCGGCGGCTCGGGCAACGGCTCCGCCACCGCCCCCATCGCGCATATGATTACGAGCGAATTCGATACGCCCTCGGTGGCGCACCTCACCTGCATTGGCCGCACGCATGCCGATATCGCCGCCAAGATCGACGAATACCGCTCCGCCGGCGTAGAAAATGTGCTGGCTCTGCGTGGCGATCTTCCCGCCGGCGCGAGCGAGGATGACAAGCCCGCCTCGGACTACGCCTACGCCCGCGATCTCATCCCCGAGCTTGTCAACGCCGGCTTTTGCGTGGGCGCCGCAGCCTACCCCGAGGGCCACATTGCCTGTGAGAATCTCAACGCTTCGGTCGAATACCTCAAGCAAAAACAGGACGCCGGCGCGAGCTTCTTTGTGACGCAGCTCTTTTTTGATAACGAGTGCTTCTACCGTTTTCGCGAGCTTGCCGACAAGGCCGGTATCACTGTGCCCATTACCGCGGGCATCATGCCGTTTATGGGCAAGTCGCAGATCAGCCGCATGGTCTTTATGTGCGGCGCGTCGCTGCCCTCCCCCGTCATCAAGATTCTCGCCAAATACGAGAACGACCCCGAGAGCCTGCAGGCAGCCGGTGTAGATTATGCCGCCCGTCAGCTTTGCGACCTTAAGGAGCACGGTGCCGACGGTCTGCACCTGTACACTATGAATCGTCCTGCGATCGCCGCAACCATTATGGAGCGCCTGGGGTAATGGAAAAACCGCACATCGATACAGCTTTTGGTGAAGTGCCGGCCGACCTTGCGTCGCCGGCGCTCTACCGTATCGATGATGCCCACCATCCCCGCGTCGATCGTGCCGAGATGCTGCGGTATCTGGGTTACGGCGGCCAGCAGATTGAGCCCGAGCTGTCGCAGCGTATTGAGCTTGTGGTCGAGCGCCTTGAGCTGGACATTGAGCCCCGTGGCGTGCGCCGCGTATTTGCCGTCGATGCCATGGGCGTGGACGAGCAGGGAGAACCCAGCATCCGTCTGGTTGGAACCAACGTTGAGCTGCGCGGCCGCGATATCTATCGACATCTCAAAGACGCCCGCTTTGCCGCGCTCATGGCATGCACCCTCGGCATGGACGCCGAGCGTCGCCTGCGCACCACGGGAGCCCAGCAGCCCCTAGAGGGAGCCGTGCTCGATGCCGCGTGCTCCGCCTATGTGGAAGCTGCCGTCGAGCAGATGGACCAGCAGGTCAAGGCTGCGGCCGCCGCACACGGACTCGCCGGTAACTGGCGCTTCAGTCCCGGCTACGGCGACTGCCCGCTTACGGCTCAGCGTTCAATCGTGGCTACACTCAACGCCACGCGGCTCATCGGGCTTACCGTCACACCTACCAGCCTGCTCATGCCCACCAAGAGCGTGACCGCGGTGATCGGTCTGTTTGACGGCGAAGTCCACGACGCCCAGAGTCGCCCCACCTGCAATATCTGCCGCATGCGCGAGCACTGCCGCTTCCGCGCCGCCCACACCACCTGCTATTCCAGCCATTAGGAGCCCCCGATGTTTACTCCGCTTATCACTCATGATCTGGACGGCGCCGCGCTGGCGGCGCCCGTTGATACTGCCCGCCGCAAGGGCGCCACGTACAAGACGCGCACGATCGACGACCTTTGCATTAAGGACGATCGCCTGCGCGCCGCCATCGAGGGCACGGGGCACCTGCTGTTCGACGGCGGCATGGGCACCATGCTGCAGGCGGCCGGCATGAAGGCCGGCGCCCTGCCCGAGCTGCTCAACTTTGAGGAGCCCCGGGTCATTACCGATATTCAGCGTCAGTATGTCAAGGCCGGCTGCGATGTGATCACCGCCAACACCTTTGGCGCCAACGCCCACAAGCTCGACGGTGCCGCCACCGTGGCAGATGTCTTTGCCGCCGCCGTCGCCTGCGCCCGCGCGGCCGGCGCCCGCTATGTCGCCGGCGACATCGGCCCCATCGGCGCGCTGCTTCGCCCCTTGGGTACCCTCAGCTTCGACGAGGCCTATGACCTCTTTGCCGAGGAAGTGCGCGCTGGCGTCGAGGCGGGTGTGGACCTCTTTATTATCGAGACCATGACCGATCTTGCCGAGATCAAGGCGGCGGTCCTTGCCTGCCGTGAGAACTCCGAGCTGCCCGTCTTTGCCACCATGACCTTTGAGGAGGACGGCCGCACCTTCCTGGGCACGAGCCCCGAGGTTGCCGCTATCACGCTCGACGCCATCGGCGCCGACGTCCTGGGCATTAACTGCAGCCAGGGACCGGCCGAGCTCCGAGGACTCGCCGCACGTATGCTCACCGTTACCGACAAGCCCGTTATGGTGCAGGCCAACGCGGGACTCCCTCACGTGGACGACGACGGTAACACCGTCTTTGACATCCAGGCCCCCGAATACGCTCACGCCGTCGCCGGCATGATCGCCGACGGCGTGAGCGTCGTGGGCGGTTGCTGCGGAACCACGCCGGCGCACATGGCAGCGCTGCGCACGCTTATCGACAACCACACGCCCAGCCCGCGCCACCGCAAGCCCAGTATGTCGGTCACGAGCGCCCAGACCGTGGTGGACCTTCCCTGTGACGGCCACAAGATCGCCGTCATCGGCGAGCGCATCAACCCCACCGGCAAAAAGCGCCTGCAGCAGGCCCTGCGCGACGGCGACCTGGACTACGTCGTAAGCCAGGGCATCAGCCAGCAGGAGCAAGGCGCCGACATCCTGGACGTCAACGTGGGCCTGCCCGAGATCGACGAGCTCAAGATCATCCAACAGGCGACCGAACAGCTCCAGGGTTCCACGCTGCTGCCGTTGCAGATCGACTCCACCGATCCCGCCGCCGTCGAGGCTGCCGTGCGCCGCTACGCCGGCAAGCCCATCATCAACTCGGTCAATGGCAAACAGCAGATCATGGATGAGATCTTTCCGCTGGTCGCCCATTACGGCACCAACGTCGTCGGCCTCACGCTCGACGAAGGCGGCATTCCCGATACCGCCGAGGCTCGCTTCGCCATCGCCGAGCGCATCGTGGCCGAGGCCGCCCGCTACGGCATCGGACCGGACCGTATCCTCATCGACTGTCTGGTCATGACCGCCTCGACCAATCAACGCCAAGCCGAGCAGATCCTGCGCGCCATGTCCCTGTGTAAGGAGCGTCTGGGCGTCAAATGTGCACTCGGCGTGTCGAACATCAGCTTTGGTCTGCCCGCCCGCCCGCTGCTGGGCTCGGTCTTTTTGGCTGCCGCCTTTGGCGCGGGCCTGGACGCCCCCATCATGAACCCGGGTTCCAAGCGCTTTATGGATACCGTCTACAGCTATCGCGTCTTGAGCGTTGAGGACGAGGGCTCAACCGGATACATCGAGCGCTACGCCGGCTGGACCGATCCGTACAAGATCGCCGCGAACCCGGCGGCGGCTCAGACAGTATCGACCGACACTGTGCCCGCCGCTGGCACCGCCGGCACCGACGGCAACGACGACCCGATTCGTCGCATGGTCGTCTCGGGCCGCAAAGGCGAGATTGCGGCCGAGACCGAGCGTCTGCTGGCAGACCACGACGCCATGGACCTCATCAACAACCACTTTATCCCCGCCCTCGACGAGGTTGGCGTCCTCTTTGACCAGGGAAAGTTCTTCTTGCCGCAGCTCATGGCCTCGGCCGAGGCCGCGCGCGTGGGTTTTGACACCATCAAGCGCCGGATGCCCGCCGGCGAGATTGCCGACAAGGGCAAAATCTGCGTGGCCACCGTCAAAGGCGACATCCACGACATCGGTAAGAACATCGTCAAGATGCTGCTCGATAACTACGGCTATACCGTCTTTGACCTAGGCCGCGACGTCGACCCGCAGGAGGTGCTCAAGACCGTACGGGAGCGCGACATCAAGCTCGTCGGCCTCTCGGCGCTTATGACCACCACGGTCGTCGCTATGGAGGAGACCATCAAGTTGCTTCATGCCGAGGTGCCGGGCGTCAAGATCATCGTAGGCGGCGCCGTACTCACCCCCGAATACGCCAAGCAGATCGGCGCGGACTACTACGCCAAGGACGCCGCCGAAAGCGCTCGTATCGCCGAAGAGGTCTTTGGGCAGTAACACAACGGAAACAACCGAGCACCAAAACGTGCCGCATGCGCCACTTGGCACGTGCGGCACGTTAGAATAGACAAGACTATGCTCGTTTTGGCAGATAGGAGTGCAAGGATGGCGATCACGCCCGCAGAAATCGCGGAAACCCGCGGCATGGTTGAGGAGCAGAACCTCGACATCAGGACCATCACCATGGGTGTTTCGCTCATGGGTTGCGGCGACGAGAACCTCGACCGCATGTGCACGAAGATCTACGACCACGTGACGCACACGGCTGAGCATCTGGTCGAGACCGCCGAGAACCTCGAGCGCGAGTACGGTATCCCCATTGTCAACAAGCGCGTTTCCGTCACCCCGGTGGCGCAGATCGCCGCGTGCTGCAAGGATGAGGACCTCACCCCCATCGCGCATGCCCTCGACCGCGCGGCCGAGACGCTCGGCATCGATTACCTGGGCGGCTTCTCCGCACTCGTCCAGAAGGGCATCGGCGACGCCGACCGCCGCGTCATTCAGTCCATCCCCCAGGCGCTCGCTACCACCAGCCGCGTCTGCTCCAGCGTCAACGTCGCCAGCCTGCGCGCCGGCATCAACATGGACGCCGTGCTCATGGCGGCTCAGACCATCATCGATGCCGCCAAGCTTACGGCAGATGAGGATTCCGTCGGTGCTTCCAAGTTTGTCTGCTTTGCCAACATGGTCGAGGACTCCCCGTTTATGGCGGGCGCCGTTCACGGCGGTGGCGAGGCCGACGCCGTCATCAACGTAGGCGTCTCGGGCCCCGGCGTTATGGCCGCAGCCCTGGAAAAGCTGCCCGATTCCGCATCGATGATGGAAGTCGCCGAAAAGATTAAGCAGACCGCCTTTAAGATCACCCGTGCCGGCGAGCTCATGAGTCGCGAGGCCGCCCGTCGCCTAGGTGTCGAGAAAGGCATTGTCGACCTGTCGCTGGCGCCTACGCCTGCCGTCGGCGACTCCGTCGCGCGCATCCTCGAGATCATCGGCGTGGGCACCTGCGGTGGCCCCGGCACGACCTGCGCTCTCGCCATGCTCAACGATGCCGTCAAGAAAGGCGGCGTCATGGCCAGCTCCAGCGTGGGCGGCCTCTCGGGCGCCTTTATCCCCGTGTCCGAGGACGCCGGCATGATCGCCGCCGTCGAGGCCGGCGCGCTTTCGCTCGAGAAGCTCGAGGCCATGACCTGCGTGTGCTCCGTTGGCCTGGACATGATTGCCATTCCCGGCGACACCCCGGTCGAGACTATCGCCGGCATTATCGCCGACGAGATGGCCATCGGCGTCATCAACAATAAGACCACGGCCGTGCGCGTGATTCCCGCCATCGGCAAGGGCGTGGGCGACTGCGTCGAGTATGGCGGCCTGTTTGGCCGTGCGCCCATCATGCCGGTGAACCCCAACGCCGGCACCGTGCTTGCCCACCGCGGTGGACGCTTCCCGGCGCCGCTGAACTCGCTCAAGAACTAGCAGGGAGTTACAGGGCGAGGAGCCCCGGTGAGGGCAAATATATAAGGTCGCCTGCTCGGACAGTCCTGACTCGCACGGAGAGCACATTAAGTGCTCTCCGGCTCGTGCGGAACTCGCGATCGACCTTATATATTTGCCCTCACCGGGGCTCCCGCACAACGGGACCTCGGTTGGGTTCTATCCCTTTGGCAGTCGCTTCGCTTCTGCCCTACTTTGCTGGTATGGCGGTTTGGCATTGGATCGGTTCTTTCTGATATATGCTGGTTGCGGCTCTTCTTTTGGGAGGAGTCGCTTTTTTGTTGTAAGGGGGATGGCCCGTGGCTGATGGTGTAATTCAATCTGAGCTTCTTTCTGCGGATTGGAATGGCGAATGGATGCGTCTACAGGCTGCTCGGCGGCGGGCTGATGATTCTTTTGAATGGGATAAGCGGGCTCGGCATTTTCGGCCGCTTGAGACTGCTCCGTATGCCCGGGACTTTATGAAGCTGTTGGCGTTAAAGCCTGGTGAATCCGTGCTGGATATGGGGTGTGGAGCCGGGTCGATTGCTATTCCGCTTGCTCAGGCTGGACATCCCGTGATTGCTGCTGATTTTTCCCCTGCTATGTTGGGCACGCTTGATGCTGGCATTGAGTACTATGGGCTCGAGGATCGCATTACACCGCTTGAGCTTGCTTGGGATGATGACTGGGATTTGGTTGGACCGGTCGCGAAAGCGGTAGATGTTGCCTTTGCGAGTCGCTCGGTTACTACGAACGACCTAAAAGGCGCGCTTGCCAAGCTCGACCGTACGGCTCGGCGGCGTTGTGCTGTCACGATGGTCGCCAACTCCAGCCCGCGCTATGACCTGCACGTGATGAATGCCATCGGCGCCTCGGTTACCCGTAGCAATGGTTTTGTGTACGCCTTTAACATCCTTATTCAGATGGGCGCACTACCGCAGGTCACGTATTTTGAATCGCCCCGTCGTGACACCTTCGATAGCCTCGAGGCCGGCGTGGCGGACTTCTCCCGTATGCTCGAGCATGGCAACGAGGATAAGATCGATCGTCTGCGCGACTATATCGCCCAACATATGATCGAGAACCCCCATGCCGGCGAGCCGGGATCCAAGGGCGTGCCGCAGGGACGTTACATGCTCGACCACATCCGCAAGGTCCGATGGGCGTTTATCGCCTGGGAGCCGGTCTCTGCGCCCCGACCGTAGCCCATCTAAAGCATGCATCGTCTACCCGCCCGGCATCCGCATTCTTTGCGAACTGGCAAACGCGCTCCACACCGCGCCGTTCCTGCGCTATCGTGGGACAGCTCACGTAGATTAAGGCCCCATCGCGGGGCGCCCCATACATAGAAAGCGAGATCCCATGGCACTGACAGGAGCCCAGGTCAAGCAGCTTCGCAGCATGGCCCATCACCTCAACCCCGCCATCATCATCGGTAAGTCCGATGTCAACGAGGGTACCGTCGAGCAGACGGCCGCCTACCTGGAAAAGCACGAGCTCGTTAAGTGCTCCGTGCTGGACGGCTCTAGCCTTTCTGCCCGCGAGGCCGCCGAGGAACTCGCCGAGCGCTGCCACGCCGACGTCGTTCAGGTTATCGGCCGCAAGTTCTCGCTGTATCGAGAGTCCTCGCGCAAGGATATCGAGAAGATCAAGCTCGTCTAAGGGCCGATCGGTTCACACAGAGCAAGCCTGCGGGCGTCCGAATGATGCGGGCGCCCGTTTTTTATCGCTCAATGAACGGTCGGTTGACCCTGCTTTCGACCAGACGCTCGTAGAGACGCTTGGTCTCGGGCTCGGGAACGCCTGCGACCTGTTCCTTAAGATGATGGATATGCCCGCTATAGAGCTCGACGATATCGCGGCGTCTCCCCGCCGCTCCGTACACGCGCATGGCGCATCGCACCATGTCCTCGCGTGCGGTCTCCTGACGTAGCCCCGCTTCTACCAGCCAGATTGCCGACTGCAGGTCGTTTTCTTCCAAGGCAGCGCTTGCTCCCACAATCATGCAGTCGATAAACTTCGACTGCATGATGCGGCGCATGCGCAAAAAGTACGTCGGATTGCAACCGTTGGGGATATACAGCGGTCCGGTATAGAGCTGTTCGATCTTAAGACACAGCTCGACCAGGTGAGGCCCACGCACTCTTGTGCGATTACCCAAAATCTCGCGGCTTATCTGCTCAAATAGCTTCACATCGGTCTTAACGTAATCCCTGTTGAGGCCAAGGCAGTCGTTTTGAATCAGGACGCACGACTTGCCATCTGGCGTGGGTCCCAAAGCGGATCGTAAGCGTGACACAGTCGAATACAAGTTGTTACGGGCGCTACTGTACTCGGCATGTGGCCACAGTTCCATAGCCAAGGTCTCGCGATCGACAAACGAATCGATACCCAACGCAAGCCGCTCGGCAAGCGTTGCCGCTTTCTTACGACGCCACATCTTGTCTGTGATGGGAAATCCGTCGCGCTCGGCACGAAACGCGCCAAACATGCGAATCTCGATATGATCGATAGCGTCGACGGGTTCGACCTCGCCGACCTGGAACAGCCGCTCGCTCTCTCCCTCCAAATCGTCGCGCAGCGAATATCGCGATAGCTCACGCACCGGGAGCTTCTTTCGAATCTTGGCAGCAGGCTCGCCCAAGCAATGCATCGCAAGGCGTGCAAACAGCCGATACGCTGGCTCCAGAATCCCAGAACGATTCATAGACATCCAGGCGGCAAGATCGCTGTCACGGCCCGCAGACGCCAAATGCAGCGCTACGACCCAAGCCTCCGCGCCGCCGACTTGTGTCCGACTTAGGTCGAGCAGCTCTGCCTCTTCTCGTACCGACACCATCGACGTATTGCGAAGGCTTGATGCACGCTCCAACAGCAACGCGTTGTCGCGCATGTATGCGATCGACTCGTCAGCAAGCTTGAGTACCTGGACCGCGCGGAACTTCGCGTTGACCGGGCGCCCCTCGGCGAGCGCCTGCCAGCCTTCGAGTAGCAGGCCAAACAGCTGGATTTGATTGTCACGCACGCGCACGGCAAAGCGATCGAGCTCATTAAACGCCGTATCGTCAGTCATTGGCAAGCCTGCAAGCAGACGCCGTGCCGCCAGCACCATACGCACCCAGACAGCCGGCGCCTTAAGCCCACGAGCATCGAGTGCCTCCCGTGTTCGAGACATCTCGTCGTCACGCTCATCGATTCCCATAAAGGACCCATCGAAGAGCTCCACCAACATCCGATCTGCCCGTATGAGAATCTCTGCAATATCGAGTTCGCAATCATATACCTTGTTTGCCTTGAGTTCCGAAAGCGCTGCGCCGTCTTTCGCCTGTTCGGTCAACCGGCTCTTAACCTCGATATGCGCCGACAGCATATCGAGCGCAGCACAAGATGCCTCATTTTTTGGAAGCGCAGGATTGGCTGGAAGCCCAAGCTCGCAATCTCCATAACAGACGACCGTAAGCACCTGGGCGACTTTCCAAGAAACCAAATCAATCTCGCGGACCGACTGTGCGCTCGCATGTTCGACAATCGAGGCCATATACCGGGCCAGTTTAGTATTCGAAACGCTTACCGCCGCCAAATAGACACCAAATGCCTCGGTGGGCGTCGGCTCCAACGCGGGCTTGTCTGCATCCGTCGTCCTCAGTACCGCGCGACAGACATCCCCTCCATGCCCAGTCAGAGCCAAATCGACACCATACTGTCCAACAAGCTCAAGGACGGCGTCGCGATCCAAAAAGGCATCTGCCAAATCCATCGCAGCATCGCATCGGCCCGCCTTGAGCAGAATGCGTGCCGCGCGCATAACGAGCTCTGGACGAATTTCCGCAACCATTTTTCGTAATCTCAGGCGCGCGTTATCCTCGGTGCCCATACACGTAAAGCTTCGGTCGACCGGATCGACACCAAAAATCGGATAATCACGAACAAGATAGGACTGATCGATCATGGAGAGCCTGACACCGCATGCCTCAAGATCCGAAATCTTGCCCTCGCCCATCAGGGCCATCACGCACGCCACGTTAAATAGGGCGCCGTTATCGATTGATGCCATATCGGCAAGTGCCGCACCGTATACGTTGACAATCTCGTTTTCGAGCAAGCTGGCAACGTCGCCCTCTCCGTACAGCCCCGTCTGCATAGCCGAAACCAACTCGGGAACACCCTGTGTGAGCTGGTAAAAATCGAGCGACGTGCTAATCGAGAACGCCGATGCCCAAGCCGAATACTCATAGGCATGCACCTTGAGCATCTGCGCATTGATCTTGACCGAGTCACCCAGCCCGCGAATCAACTGGCGATTTGAGGGGCGGCAGGTGACAAAGACCCCGATCCCCATAGTGCGCAGGCCTCGAATTCGATCGATAAGCTCCTCGGTATCTTGCTGATCGAGGTTGGGGACGTTATCAATCGCAATCAACGATCGCGGTTTGTCCTCAAGTTCATCTGTGACCACTTCGAGCTGCATAAACACCTCGCGGGCAATCGCGCGGTCAGCCTCGATGATTCGTACCAGACCGCGTGTCGGGTCGCTTTTGACTTCCTGAGTGTACTGAAGCAATATCGATGTTTTCCCAAACCCATCTGGTGCATAGAGCAACACAATGCCCGCCTTGCGGCCCTTGACAATCAACTCGCTCATCAAGCGATCACGTCGGACCATATAACCTGTGCCCAATGGCGCCAATTCGAGATCGTCCGTATCGTTCAGCCCGTTCATCATGCTCGCTCCTTACCTCGGCCACATGGACACCGTAATCGCAAGACAGCCCAAGCCATCCCGTAAATCGAACGACGCAGAGTTTTAGGTTGTCTTTCGGTTCGCATTTGGCAAGTTTTTGTTCAGCGAGCGCCGATTGAAACTTTTCCCCCAACCAACCGGTCTTTGCGCAGGTCAATGCGCTTGCCAGCATGTCCCACTCATTTGGCAGTGTAACGCAATGGGGCTTGTAATATTTTGTTGCGCAACTCGCCTACGCGCTGCTACCGCTTGCGACTCATTAGTAGCATTTTTGAATAGACTATGCTAGAGAATGCATCACACTATACGAGGCACCACCGTCAAGCTTTTGGCAAGCTAATGTTATGCACACCATAAAGTCCGCGCTCATTCTGATTCCGCTGGCAGATATTGCGGACGGACGCAGCATAAGGGCCCATGAGTCTATAAGCTAGCCGCCATCCCGCATATGCATAATAAAAAAGGCCCCCGCAGAACGGGAGCCTGTAACAAAGTACATAACAAATCGCTCGGATTGTACTACTCGCAGAGCGAAAGGGCAGCCTCGTCGGCAACGACGACGCAGTTGGTGTGCAGCTGCAGGATCGAAGCCGGGCACTCGGGCGTAACCGGGCCATAGCACATATCGTGCACAGCCTGAGCCTTGGCCTCGCCGTTGGCGACGACCAGGATCATGCGGGCATACATGATGGTCTGGGTACCCATGGTGTAAGCCTGGCGGGGAACGTCGTCGATGCTATCGAACAGGCGGCTGTTGGCCTGAATGGTGCTCTCGGTGAGGTCGACGCAGTGCGTACCCTTGGAGAAGTGGTCATCGGGCTCGTTGAAGCCAATATGACCGTTATTACCAATGCCGAGCAGCTGCAGATCCGGGTAACCGGCGGCAGCGACGATCTTGTCGTACTCGGAGCAGGCAGCGGCGGCATCGGGGTTGGAGCCATCGGGCACGTGCGTGTTATCCAGATCGATGTTGATGTGATCGAAGAAGTTCTCGCGCATGAAGTAGTGATAGCTCTGGGGATCATCGTGCGAAAGGCCACGATACTCGTCCAGGTTATAGGTGCTGACCTCGGAGAAGTCAATATCGCCCTTCTTGTACCAATCGGCGAGCTGCTTGTAGGCGCCAATCGGAGTGGAGCCGGTGGCAAGACCGAGCACGCAATCGGGCTTAAGGATAACCTGCGCCGAGATGATATTGGCGGCCTTGCGGCTCATATCCTCGTAGTCTTTAGCTTTAATGATCTTCATTACGCATCCTTTCTCGTAGAAGAGAGGCAAGGCTCCCCTTACAAGCACTTGCCCGCGGCCTGCGTCGGCCGCAACCAACGTGTGCGGCCACCAGGGCGAGGTCGCGTAATGTATGTATCTCGTGTCTAGCCGCGTCGAGGCCCCTGCCCGTCCACGGTGACCCGAAGCCTTTTAGCCTCGGACATTTTTCATCTTGCCACGAAGGGCGCCCTCTTTCAAGGGCGCCCTCCGTAAACGTGTTTGAATTGTAGGCCAAAGGGCAAGCGAACGAGTTAGCGCTCGCGAGCGACGATGAGCTGATCCATCTCCTCGACATGCTCGCCGACGGAGCCCTTGATGCTCGAGAACTCAACAGAGTTGCACACCAAAATGGGAACCGTCACATCGTAGCCCTCGGCCTCGATTGCCTCGCGTTCAAACTCGATAAGCACATCGCCCTTATGGACGATATCGCCCACCTGTGCATGCACGGTAAAGTGTTTGCCCTCGAGCTGAACGGTATCGAGTCCAACGTGGATTAAAACATCCAAGCCATCGACCGTGTTGAGCGCAACGGCGTGTCCCGTTGGAAAAATCGCCTCGATCTTGGCATCCGCAGGTGCAATCACGCGCGTGCCCGTAGGCCGAATGGCAACGCCTTGGCCCAAAAGGCCAGTGGCAAACGTCTGGTCGTTAACCTCGGAAAGCGGAATGACATCGCCCGAGATGGGAGCATCCAGCGTAAGGACTCGACCACGCATACCAAAAGACCTTAGGACTTTAGTGAACATGCTCCCCCTTGGACATACCAATAATCAAAACCAGCTTTAGTAGTTTACCACTTGGCATTGGTTTTTGACCATTAGGGAAGTTCGCGCTTGACAACCTCGACGATGTCGTCAACGACGCGCTGAGTCAGCTCGTGCGTCTCGGCCTCGGCCATCACGCGAACCAGCGGCTCGGTACCGCTCGGGCGCACCAGAATGCGGCCGCGACCGTTAAGCTCCTTCTCGGCGGCAGCGACAGCGTCCCAAATGGGCTGGCAATCGTCCAGACCGGCCTTGTTGTCGGAATGCACGTTGACGAGCACCTGCGGGTACTTCTTCATGATGCCGGCAAGGTCGGTGAGGGTGCGGCCAGTGCGCTTGAGAACGGCCAGCAGCTGCAGCGCCGTCACCAGGCCATCGCCGGTGGTGTTGTGCTCCAGGAAGATGATGTGGCCGGACTGCTCTCCGCCGATAACGGCGCCGTCCGCGAGCATGCGCTCCAGCACGTAGCGGTCGCCCACGGCGGTCTGCACCATCTCAAAGCCCTGTTCCTTCATAGCGATGGAAAAGCCCAAGTTGCACATAACGGTCGAGACGATCTCGGAGTTGGCGAGCTTGCCGCGAGCGGCGAGGTCAGAGCCGCAGATGGCCAGGATGTAATCACCATCGATCTCGTTGCCCTCGCTGTCCACGAACAGCACGCGATCGGCGTCACCGTCGTGGGCCAGGCCGATGTCGGCGTGGGTGCGCAGCACGAGCTCGCGCAGGGGCTCAAGATGAGTGGAGCCGCACTCGACATTGATGTCGGTGCCACAGTAGTCGGTATTGATGGCGTGGACCGTAGCGCCCAGACGCTGAAGCGCGGCAGGCGTGGTCTGGCAGGAAGCACCGTGACCGCAGTCGACGGCAACGACCAGGCCGTCGAGTTTAAGGCCGCCGAGGGTGCTGATAGCGTGGTCGACGTATGCCTTGCGAGCGTCCTTCATCTTGATGATGTGGCCCACACCGGCGCCGGTCGGCAGCGTGTCGGCAGCCATGGCCTCCTCGGACATGACCCAGGCGCTGATCTCTTCTTCAACGGCATCGGGAAGCTTCATGCCCTTGCGACTAAAGAACTTGATGCCGTTAAACTCCGGCGGATTGTGTGAAGCGGAGATGACGATGCCGCCGTCGAGGTCGTTTTGGACGGTGAGCAGCGCCACGGCCGGCGTAGGGATAACGCCGCAGCAGTGCGGGCGACCGCCCTCGGCCATAATGCCAGCGGTCAGAGCGCTCTCGAGCATGGTGCCCGAAAGACGCGTGTCGCGGCCAACGCAAATGTCCGGACCAAGGAACTTGGTCGCCGCACGGCCAAGGCGAAACGCGAGGTCGCACGAGAGGTCGGCGTTGGCGACGCCACGGACGCCGTCGGTGCCAAAGATGTTCTGGGGCATAGGATCGCTCCTTCCCAAGTGGGCAAAACGCACTCGCCCACCCTAGTCGAAAAAGAAAAGCGGGACCCGCCGAGCAATCGGCAGGCCCCGCTTGTACATTGTATCTCGTAAGGAGATAAAACCTTAGCGCTTGGAGAACTGGGGAGCGCGGCGGGCCTTCTTGAGGCCGTACTTCTTGCGCTCGACCACGCGAGCATCGCGCGTAAGGAAACCGGCCTTCTTGAGGTCAGCACGGTAGTCGCCAGCGTTCAGAAGAGCGCGAGCGATGCCCAGGCGCAGAGCGCCGGACTGACCGGAGATGCCGCCGCCATCGCACAGAGCGATAACGTCGAACTGACCGGCGGTATCGGTCACCTTGAAGGGAGCAAGGGCGTTCTCAACGAGCTGATGACGGCCGAAATACTGCTCGGCGTCACGCTTGTTGATGGTCACCTTGCCGGTGCCGGGGACGAGACGGACGCGGGCGACGGCGTTCTTACGACGGCCGGTACCCTGGTAGACAACGGTGTTCTCAGCCATCTTTAAGCCTCCAGCTCAATCTTCGTGGGGTTCTGGGCAGCATGCGGATGCTCGGCACCAGCGTAGACCTTAAGCTTGGTCATCTGGGCACGGCCGAGGGTGGTCTTGGGCAGCATGCCGCGAACGGCGCGCTCGATGACCTTCTCCGGGTGCTTCTCCATAGCCTGGTGGAAGCTCTCAGCCTTGAGGCCGCCGTTGTAGCCGCTGTGGCGATAATAGGTCTTCGTGTCGGCCTTGTTACCGGTAAGCTGGACCTTATCGGCGTTGATGACGACAACGAAGTCGCCGCAGTCGCTGTTGGGCGTGAACTGGGGCTTGTTCTTACCGCGCAGGATCATTGCGATCTGGGTGGCAAGACGGCCCAGGACAGCACCATCGGCGTCGACGAGAACCCAGTTGCGCTGGACCTCGCCCTGCTTGGCGTAGTGAGTCGATTTCGAAATCACTTAGACTCCTCCATGTACAGTACGTGTTGTTACAGAGATTCACGGGGCTCTGCAAGTAACCCGTCCATATTACCCCGCCCGTCGCCCGAGTCAACAGGTATTTTGGCTCTGACCAGACTTTCTGCACATGTCGTCCATCGGTAATGATGTCGCGACGCTAGCGCTCGACAAATGCCTCGATATCACTCAGCAGACGCTTTGCCTCCTGACGACCCTGAATATACAGGTCGAGAAGCTTTGCCGGATCGTGCTCGACGTGACCGACCTCGACAGGCTTTTGCGGGGCAACGACCAGCGCGCGGCCCTCGCGCTCATACTTCCACAGATGCATGCGCTGGATGTTATAGCGGTCGTGGCGCGTCTCAATAGCCTCGAGCAGATAGGGGTAGTCGGCATAGCGGGCGCGTGCGGCAGGCATAAACTCGTAGGGCTTTTTCTCGTACGAGCGGTCCTGCGTGACAATGACAACCGCGCGATCGAAGCCCGCCTCCTCCAGCACGTGTTCGATGGGGGCCGAATCGGCTACGCCGCCGTCGACGTATTTGTGCCCGTCGATCTCGACCGGCGGCGTCACCAGCGGCAGCGACGTCGAGGCGCGCACGGCATCGAGGTCGAGCACGGCGCTTTTGACCGGCAGGTATGCAGCGGTTCCAAAGAGCATGTCCGTCGCGACGGCGTACATCTCGATGGGGCTCGCGTCGAATGCCTCGTTGTCAAAGGGATCCAAGCGGTCCTGGACATCGTTGAAAATGAAGTCGTAACCCACGATGGAACCCGTGGAGGCAAACGATGCGGCGCCCATGAAGCGGTTGTCGTTGCAGAAAGCCAGGTTGATGCGGTTGGCACGGCCGATCTGGTGCGACTTGTAGTTCACGCCGTTGAGGGCGCCGGCCGATACACCGTAGACAGCCGGAATCTCGACGCCAGCCTCCATGAGGACGTCGAGCACGCCCGCGGTAAACTGCCCGCGAAAACTGCCGCCCTCCAAGACGAGCGCGACCTTGCCGGCGTTCTTTGCCTTATCTTCTGCCGTCATGTTGACCTCCTACTGTTTCGTTTTGGCCTTCTTCTACCCAGTTTTGAGATGGAGAGCGCATGGGTTTTGGAGTTGAGGAGGACGGGGCGACTGGCGGAAAGCACGTCCCGCTCTGGGGGGCGATTCCAGGATGGACTTTCCGCTTGAGGCGTCAACGTGAGTAGTCAATTTGGGACGGGGCTATTTTAGCTGCCCTTTGACTGTCGACGAATTATTGGGGACCGGAACTAATATCGACTGGCTTATAGGAGTAGCTAAAATAGCCCCGTCCCAAAATTTCAAAAACAACATCTTT
>NZ_JBQHUO010000015.1:0-38809 GCF_052065125.1 Collinsella sp. HCP28S3_G2 | reverse complement strand
AGAGTACTGCGGGGCCAGCCCGTGGGAGGCCAGGGCGCCGCTGACCGGTGGACGGCACCGAGCCGTGCGCTTGGACTGGGAAGGGGGAGGCCTCGCGGCCTCCCCCTTTTTCGTTTCTCAGGCAATTTGTCTCACATAGTAGCTGTGTTTTATAACCCTCGTTTGTCGCATCTTCTTTGAACGGGCTACAATATCGTAGTCTGTGTAGCATGGAGGTGAACATGGCTGAAGCTGGTATCGGCGTTGATATCGTCGAGATTTCCCAAATGAAATCAATCCTTGAGAAGACGCCGTCGTTTGCCCGGCGCGTGTTTACCGATGAAGAGCGTTCGTATTGCGATGCGTCGTCTCGCCCTGCCGCTCATTATGCCAGCCGCTTTGCCTCTCGCGAAGCGGTACTTAAGGCACTTGGAACGGGGTTTAGTCAGGGCGTTGGACGTAAGGACGTTTCCGTAACACGCGATAGGCTCGGCAAGCCAAAGGCTCTGCTTTCTGGTCGCGCTCTCGAAATCGCCCAGGATTTGGGTGTTGTCGAGGTTGCTCTTTCTATCACCCTTACGGGTGACTTGGCTGTCGCTAATGCCATTGCGATCACCGAGGATGCTCGACCTAAGCCTAAGGAAGAAAAAATGAGCACCAAGGAGCGCGTTGCCCAGACATTTAAAGAGGCTCGTTCTGTATTGGATGAGCTTGAACAGCTGCAACAATCTGCTTTGTCGGAGCATTTGATCGATGATCCGCAAGATACGCAAGGAGCATAGATGAAACCGGTTTTGAGTACCGAGGAAGTCGTTCGCCTCGAGGATATCATCGAGCGCGAGGGCACCTCGAAGGCCGAGCTCATGGAGTTGGCAGGTGAATTTGCCGCCAACGAGATTTTAAAGCTCAACCCTGATCGCGTTCTTGTGCTGGTCGGTTTTGGCAATAATGGCGGCGATGGTTGGGTCGCTGCGGATATCCTGACCCATAAGGGCGTTGATGTTGATATCGTTTCTCCAGTTGAGCCGGATGAGATTCCTGCTGCCCTTGCTCGTCACGTTGCCCGTCGCACCGCCGGTCGCGACGTTCATGTGTGCGTTGGGCCTTCGCGAGACGAGCTAGAGGTTCTCATTAACAAAGCGGATGTCGTGGTCGATGCTATTTTTGGTACCGGTTTTCACGGCAACCTTCGTGCGCCGTTTTCTATTTGGATTCCTACGGTTAACGAGTGCGCCGATCACGTTGTTTCTATCGATGTTCCCTCGGGCCTGAATGCCGAGACGGGCGTTGTGGATGACGACTGCATCCGTGCCGAGCGTACCGTGACGATGATTGCCCCTAAGATCGGCCTCTACAGCGCTGACGGTCCGGAGTATGCTGGCGACCTGGTGTGTGGCGGTCTGTACGACCGCCTCGACGAAGTCATCGATGATGTCGATCATGCTGCCGAGATCGTTGAGCCCGGTGATCTGGTGGACTACTTTGCCCCGCTGCCCACGAATATCGATAAGTATTCGCGCGGCTCTGCGCTCATCGTTGCCGGGTCGGCACAATATCCTGGTGCCGCCATCATGGCCGCAAAGTCTGCCGCTCGTGCTGGTGCCGGTTATGTGGCCGTTGCGACGCCCGATGCGTGCGCCAACCTTATTCGTATGGCGCTCCCGTCGATTCCCGTTTTCGCCATTCCGTCTGATTCCCGTGGATCTTTTGGTGCCGCTGCGCGTATGACAGTGTGCGAGATCGCTAAGAAGTACAGCTGCGTTGTGTGCGGGCCTGGCATGACGACGTCTGCCGGATCGATGCAAGTCGTTTCGGGCCTGCTTGAGCTCGATGTGCCGCTTATCCTAGATGCAGATGCGCTCAACTGCCTTGCCAAGATTGCAATCGACGGCATCGACAGTAATCCCGAGATGTACCGTCGCGAGCAGCCGCTCGTTATGACGCCGCATTATCGCGAGCTTTCGCGTCTCGTTGCCGGCGACGAGGTCAATGATCTTGGCACTGCTATTGCCGCTGCTCAAAAGATTGTCTGGGCTGCCGGTTCCGATAATCTCGTTGTCATCGCTAAGGGCCCGACGACGGCCATTTGCGGCGTCGAGCGCGTGCTGCTGCCGCTTTCGGGCCCAGCGTCGTTGGCGACCGCTGGCTCGGGTGATGTCCTCGCAGGTATCCTTGCAGGAACGCTTGCGACCATGCGTGACGAGATGGACCGTTGGGAGCTGCTGTACTCGTATGCCGTCGCACTCCACAGCTATGCCGGCTTTGCTGCGGCGACGGAGTATGGCGAGAAGAGCGTTATCGCGACCGATCTTATCGACTTGATCGGTCCCGCCATGGAATTGGCGGCAAAGGATGCGCTCGATGATCTGGGAATCATGGACGAAGGGTCGGATGACTAATCATGAATAAAGCCGATTTGACGCGTTGGTCCTGGGTCGAGATCGACCGCGGGGCGCTCCGCCGCAATACGAGGGCCTATAAGAACTTGCTAGATCCGCGTCAGCGCCTGTGCTGCGTGGTTAAAGCCGATGCCTATGGTCATGGAGCCGTCGAGTGCGCCAAGATCATGTATTCGGCCGGTGCCGACATGTTTGCCGTGGCGACGGTCAGCGAGGGTATTGAGTTGCGCCAGGGCGGAATCACCAAACCCATCCTGATTCTAAGCGAGCCTCCCATCGAGGCTATTCCTTCATTGCTCGAGTTCGATATCATGCCCTCGGTCTATACGTCCGATTTTGCTCTTGCGTATGGTGAATGTGCCGTCGCGGCGGGCAAGGTGGGCAAGTATCATCTTGCCATCGAGACAGGTATGAACCGCATCGGCGTTCACTACACGCAGGTGCTCGACTTTGTCCGCGGTATTAATTTCCATCGCGGTATTCAGTGCGACGGCGTATTTACGCACTTTGCCACGGCCGACGAACCATCGGGTTGGGACTACAAGCTGCAGTGCCAGCGCTTTATCGAGGCCGTTCAGGCCATTAAGGATGCGGGTTTTGAGTGCGGTATCGTGCACTGTGCCAACACGCCGTCCTTGATGCTCGACCCCTCGATGCATTTTGATATGATTCGCGCTGGCGTTGGCTTGTATGGCATGCAGCCGTGCGAGCTGAGCGGCCGCGTGATGCAGCTTGATCCCGTTATGAGCGTTCATGCGCGCGTGACGCGCGTGGCGCATCCTGCGATGGGCGAGGGCGTAGGCTACGGTTTTACCTACCGCGTACCGTGCACACGCGTTCAGATCTGCACGCTGCCGATCGGATATGCCGACGGCCTTTCGCGCACGCTTTCCAATCGTATGGACGTGCTGTATCGCGGTGAGCGCGTGCGTCAGGTCGGAAATATCTGCATGGATCAGTTTATGGTTGCCATTCAGTCCAACCCGGCTCACGAGATTCCCGAGGCCGAACATGGCGACGAGATGATAATTATCGGTCGCGATGGCGATGCCGAGATTACCATGGATGAGATGGCGCGCCTGCGCGGCACGATCAACTACGAGGTCGCCTGCGGCTTTGGCATGCGTCTCGACAAGGTCTACGTGTAGGAGCCGCTATGGGCGTTATGCACATCCCCGGCCATAGCCATCAGGCGCCGCGCGAAGTTGCACTCGAGGAGATCGAGGCCGTCCTGGGTGATTGCCGCCTTTGCCAGCTTTACCAGTCGCGCCACAATATCGTGTTTGGGGTGGGAAACCCCCGCGCTCGCGTGATGTTTATTGGTGAAGCGCCGGGCCGTAACGAGGATTTACAGGGCGAGCCCTTTGTGGGGGCGGCGGGTGAAGACCTCAACGGCATTCTGTCCCTGGCGGGCCTTAAGCGTGAAGATGTCTATATCGCCAATGTGCTTAAATGCCGCCCGCCGGGAAACCGCAATCCGCGTCCCGAGGAAGTGCTTGCTTGCTCACCGTTTTTGCGCGAGCAGATTCGAAGTATCTGGCCCGATATCATCGTGACGCTCGGCAATCCCGCAACGCACTTTGTGCTCAAGACCGAGATTGGCATTACCAAGCTGCGCGGCAGGTTCCATCAGATGGGGCACTTTGTGGTGATGCCGACGTTTCATCCCGCGGCGGCGCTGCGCAATCCGGCGTGGCAGGAGTTGCTGGAGGAAGACTTTAAGATGCTGGGCGACTATCTGGTGCGACATCCCGCGCCAGAGGGCGCCTCGGAATAATAAGGAGCGTATATGTCCCTGGAGCGCCTGGGGCTAGGTACCTACAAAACGGCTCGTACTGCCGATACGGAGCATTTTGGCGAGTTGGTCGCACCGTGTCTAGAAAATGGCGATGTGCTGATACTGACCGGCGGCTTGGGCGTGGGAAAGACCCACTTTACCAAGGGCGTCTCGCGCGGCTTGGGCGATGAGCATATGGTCACGAGTCCTACGTTCGCGCTCATGGCCGTTCACGACCAGGGGCGTATTCCGCTGTTCCATTTTGATCTGTACCGCTTGGAGCATGCCTACGAGCTCGAGGATACGGGCATTTTTGACGTGCTCGGCTATGAGGGCGCTTGCCTGTTGGAATGGGGCGAGCAGTTTCAGGACGAGCTGACGGATGAGTATCTCTCGGTGACGCTTAGGCGCGATGAGGACGATAGCGACGTGCGAACGATCGCGCTCGAGGCGCACGGCGAGCGCGCGACGGAGCTTTTCGATTTGATTGATAAGGCTGTACAAGATGAGCTTGCATAACGACAACGCGCTGGTAGTGGCGCTCGATACTTCGACCGACATGCTTGCCTGCGCGGCAAGCTGGATTGATGAGCAGACGGGCGAGGCGAAGCTGGTGAGCGGGGACCATCTGTGTCGTCGCCATGCCAACGTGGAACTTGTGACTACCGTCGATGGCGTGTTGGCGCAGGCCGGGCTGAATCGCGGCGATGTCGGCTGTTATGTGGTTGGACGCGGCCCGGGTTCGTTTACGGGCGTTCGCATTGGCATCTCGACCGCCAAGGGTCTGGCGCGCGGTGCCAACGTGCCGTTGCTGGGCGTGTCGACACTTGACGCTTGCGCCTGGACGGCGTGGAAGGCTGGCGTGCGCGGCAAGCTTGGTGTTCTTGCCGACGCCATGCGTGGCGAGGTGTATCCGGCTCTGTACGTGCTGGGGGACGAAGGTCCCGAGCGTCTGTTTGAGCGCGAACACGTGGTCAAAGCCGCCGTGGCGCTTGATGAGTGGCGCCAGGCCGCGGACTGGAGCCAGGTTAAGCTGACTGGTGACGGTCTCGTACGTTATGGCAAGCTGCTGAGTGAGGACGAGACTGCGCGCTGCGTGGAGCGAGACCTGTGGTGGCCCTCGGGCGAGGGCCTTCTGATGGCGCACGCCGCGGGCGACGGTAATCCGGCTCGCGTTTTGCCGATCTACACGCGTCTTTCGGATGCCGAGGAAAATGAGCGTAAGCGCCTTGGGCTTGCCGAGAGCGCCCAGAGCGAGATTACGGGTGTTGCCGACGAGCTCGCCGGCCGCCATCTGCAGTTCCGTCCCATGGGCGCGGCGGATGCCGAGGGCGCGAGCGCATTGGAGGCCGCCTGCTTTGAAGGCGCCGGACACGAGGCGTGGACGCCGGGCATGTTCCTGTCCGAGCTGGGCGAGGGCGTTGCCGCGCCGCGTAGCTGGTGGGTGGCGCACGACGACGGTCAGCTGCTGGGACTTGCCGGCGGCATGGTCGTCGACGGTGACGTTCAGATTATGGACGTCGCGGTTGATCCTGCTCATCGTCGCGAGGGCATTGCCCGCAAGCTGCTGTCGCACGTGAGCTATGACGCCCAGATGCTCGGCTGCACCACTGCTTCGCTTGAGGTTGAGGACGGCAACGAGGGTGCGATTGCGCTCTATAGCGCCTTGGGCTTTACCGAGGCGGGTCGTCGCCGTGGCTACTACGGCGTCGGCAAGGATGCCATCGTCATGACGGCGTCGCTGCCCCTGGTGCTTCCTCTCGACAATGCCTCGCCCGAGCCAACGGCTGCCGAGCAGCGCGTCTGGCCGCTGCCTGAGCCCGAGCGCACCGCCGAGGAGCGTGCCGAAATCGAGCGCCGTCGCCTAGTTCTTGCCATCGAGAGCTCTTGCGACGAGACTGCTGTTGCGATTATCGATGCGGACGGCAATATGCTGGCCAACCAGGTGTCGACGCAGATTGATTTTCATGCTCGCTTTGGCGGCGTGGTGCCCGAGATCGCCTCGCGCAAGCATGTCGAGGTGATTGTGAGTGTCGTAGATGCGGCGCTTGAAGATGCCGCGGTATCGCTTGGCCTTGAGGGTGGAGCGATTGCGCCAAGTGAGCTTGCCGCCGTGGGTGTGACGCAAGGCCCAGGCCTGGTGGGTGCCCTGGTGGTGGGCGTCGCCTTTGCCAAGGGCTTTGCGTATGCTGCCGGTAAACCGCTCGTGTGCGTCAATCATCTGGAGGGTCACCTGTTCGCCAACCTGCTGGCGCAGCCCGACCTTAAGCCGCCGTTTATCTTTACGCTTGTCTCGGGTGGGCACACCATGCTCGTGCACGTAAAGGCATGGGGCGACTACGAGGTGCTTGGCGAAACGCTGGACGACGCCGTGGGCGAAGCATTCGACAAGGTTGCCAAGGCGCTGGGTCTGGGCTATCCCGGTGGCCCCATCATCTCCAAGCTCGCCGAGACGGGCAATCCCCGCGCGATCGATTTTCCCCGTGCGCTTAACAGCAGGGGAGACTATCGATTCTCGCTTTCGGGCCTCAAGACGGCGGTGACGCTCTATATTGAGCAGGAGACCAAGGCTGGGCGCACGATTCACCTGCCCGACCTTGCGGCCTCGTTTGAGGCGGCGGTCTTTGACGTGCAGTACAAGAAGGCCAAGAACGCCCTGCACGCCACCGGGTGCAAGGAGTATTGCATCGGCGGCGGCGTCTCGGCCAACCCGCATCTGCGCGAGATGATGATTAAGAAACTCGGGCGTCAGGGGATTCGCGTAACGGTGCCGCCTCTCTCGGCCTGTACTGACAACGCCGCCATGATTGCGGAGGTCGCTCGCCGCAAATTCGACCGAGGTGAAATCTCGCCGTTCGACGTCGACGCCGATCCAAACATGACGTTGTAGTCGTATGGGCGCGGTTCCCGACGCTGCCCGGGCGCCAGCGCCCGCCCCGCCCCCGAGGAGCATCTCTCAAGCAAAAACTGTCGTGGGGTAAAGTCTGAGGTCAGTGACGTTTTATACCGAGAAATTCAAATAAAGTTGAAAATTCATTACATATTTGCGTTGACTTTAGGCAACTAAAGTTTCATACTCCTTTTCATCCACTGGGGGATGTGAACGCGCACGGATCGTTCGCATCATGATCGAAGAGGATTTCTTAGACATGTTCACGCATCAGCTAAACATTATCAGCGTAGTAATTATCTGATGCGGGTTAGCACATACAGCTAGCCCGTACGATAACGGGCGGCTGATGAAGATGAGGGCCGTCGAGCGCAACCGACGGCCCTCATTTTTTATGTCTAGGAAGTCCTTTTAGAGGAGGAAATGTAATGAACGGAGTTTTGCTCATGGTTGTGGCCGCGGCGGTGCTCGCCTGCGGCTATCTGGGCTACGGCCGCTGGCTGGCTAACAAGTGGGGCGTTGATAAAGAGGCTCTCACGCCTGCCAAGCGCATGAAGGACGGCAAGAGCTTCTCGCCCGTCTCCGCCTTCACCGCGTTCTCGCATCAGTTCAGCTCGATCTGCGGTGCTGGCCCTGTTACGGGTACGATCGTCGCCATGGCCTTCGGCTGGCTGCCCGTCGTGCTCTGGGTCCTCGTCGGCGGCATCTTCTTTGGCGCTGTTCACGACTTTGGCGCCCTGTACGCTTCGATGAAGAACAACGGCAAGTCCTTGGCTCAGCTCATCGAGAAGTACATCGGCAAGACCGGCCGCCGCCTGTTCCTGCTGTTCTGCTGGCTGTTCTGCATCATCGTCATCGCCGCTTTTACCGACATGGTCTGCAAGACGTTCATGTTCACCCCGGTCGTTGACGCCTATGGTGCTGCCACCGGTGCCATCGACTTCACCAAGTCCTATGCCGCTGGCTGCGCTGGCACCATCTCCATCCTGTTCACCTTCGTCGCCATGGCCTTTGGTTGGGCTCAGAAGAAGTTCAACCTCACCGGCGCTGCCGAGTTCGTCACCGGCGTGGTGCTCATGGTCCTCATGTTTGCCGTCGGTATGCAGTTCCCGGTTTACCTGGACAAGTTCCAGTGGTTCGCCGTCGTCATGGTCTACCTGGTCTTTGCCGGTGCCATGCCCATCCAGATGCTCAAGACCCCTCGCGACTACCTCACTTCCATCATGATGATCGTCATGATTGTCTGCGCTGTCCTCGGCATCGTCGTCCTGGGCGTTAACGGCCAGGCCACCATCACCGCTCCGGTTTTCACCGGCTTTAGCAATGCCTCGGGCATGATGTTCCCGGTCCTGTTTGTCTCCGTTGCCTGCGGCGCTCTCTCCGGTTTCCACAGCCTCGTTTCTTCGGGCACCTCTTCCAAGCAGGTCGAGAAGGAGCAGGACGCCGTCAAGGTCGGTTTTGGCGCCATGATCGTCGAGTCCTTCGTCGGCATCCTCGCCATCATCGTCGCCGGCATCATGTTCTCCGACATGAACACTGCCGGTACCGGTGCCCTCAACGCTGGCGTCGCTTCCACCCCGTTCCAGATCTTCGCTGCTGGCATTTCTCGCGGTATGCAGGCCTTCGGCGTTGACGGCACGCTCGCTACCGTCTTTATGACCATGAACGTCTCCGCTCTGGCCCTGACCTCGCTCGACGCCGTCGCCCGCATCGCCCGCACCTCGTTCTCCGAGTTCTTTGCCCAGACCAACGACGCCCTGGCCATCGAGTCCAAGGCCGGTTACATGAAGGTCCTCGGCAACCCCTGGTTCGCCACGGTTGTCACCCTGCTCCCCGGCCTCGCCCTCGCCTTTGGCGGCTATGCCAACATCTGGCCGCTTTTTGGTGCTTCCAACCAGCTGCTCGGCGGCATGACCATGATCACCCTTGCCGTGTTCTGCAAGTGCACCGGTCGCAAGGGCTGGATGCTCTACGTGCCCGTCGCCTTCCTGCTCTGCTGCACCTTTACCTCGCTGGTCCAGAGCGCCATGGGCTGCATGACCGCCGTCCAGGCCTACGGCTTCTTCGGTACCATCCCGGCTACCGCCACCACGGCCGCCGTCTCCGTCGCCGCCACCAAGGGCCTGCAGCTCGTCTTTGCCGTCCTGCTGATGGTCCTGGGCCTCATCGTTGCCGTCAACTGCCTCAAGGAGTTCTTCGGCAAGGAGGCCGGTTCCATGCCCGACGAGGAGCCCGAGTGGTCCGAGATGGGCAAGGCCGAGTATGGTCGCGCTGCTGCTGCCGAGGCTCCCGCAGGCGCCGAGGCCGCCAAGGCCTAATCGACCTAAGGGATTGAACGTCACATCTATATGACTCGGAAAGGCCGGGTCCGCAACTGCGCGGGCTCGGCCTTTTTTCCATGCAAAAGCTAGTGTGCCCGGGTGTTCTCGCAGATGTTTTGCGTGGATAGGGGCGTGCGTTGTACCATATAGACATATATGTGTGCATATGAAAGGGGCCCCGTGGCCAAGACGGTATATTCCGATAACCAAAACAACGTCGATACCCTGGCTGAGCGTCTGAGCAGCCAGACATCGCTTTCTGCCGAGCGTGCCAAGCTGGTTGCCTACGACCTGCTCTGCCGCAAGGCGCTCAAGATCAAGTCGAGCGCGCTGGCACAGATTTTCCGTTCCGTCGATAAGGAATGTGACACCAAGGCGATGCGCGATGAACTTATCGCGGCAAAGATCGTTACCAAGATCGAGGGCAGCGGCGTTAACGGGCGCCCAGCGTTTTATACCATTAATGCCGAGATTCGCGATGTCCAGGAGCAGCCTGCCGAGGCTGCCGAAGAGGCCGTCGAGGACGTTGTCGAGGCGCCTGTTGCGGTGGAAACGGCTCCGCGCGAGAACGTCGACACCGATGAGCTGCTTGACGAGAGCGTCGTTCGCGCCTTTACGGCCAAGGCGGGCCGCGGCGGTTTTGGCGGGGGCGGTAAACGCGATGCGCAGCGCCGTGCCCAGCAGGAGCGCTTCCGTCGCGCCGTGGCTCAAAAGGACGAGCTCGATACCGAGACTGTTGAGACCGAGGTTGCTGCCGAGTCGCAGAAGCCTGCGAAGGAGCAAAAGCCCGTGGAGGCCCAAGAGCCCAAGCGTCGTCGTGGTGCTCACTTTAAGGCTGCGCAGCAGGATGTCGCGCATGAGGTTGAAGAGCCTTCCGAGGTTACAGACGATGCTGAGGAGTCTGCCAAGAGGGCTCCGAGTTCGTGTCGTCCCGGTCGCGGCTTTGCAGGTCGCGCGTACCCCGTAAAGCGTCAGGAGAAGGGCAATCCGGCTTCGACCGCTCAGGCCGAGAAGGCCGAACAAACCGAGAAAACCGTTGAGCCGGCGGCTCGCGAGCAGCAACCTTCCGAGTCGCAGCCTGCGACCGACACCGAGGCCAAAGCTCAACAGTCCGCTGATAAGCAGGCGGGGGAGAGCGCCTCAAGCAAGCCCCGTCATCGTCGTCACCGCGGCGGTCGTGGCTCAAATGCCGAGGCCGCGGCCGAGAAGGCAACGACACAAATCAGAGATGAGAAGGTCGAGACTCCGGAGGATCAGGTCAAGCGCCAGCCGGCGAAGGAGACTAAGTCTGATCGTCCGCAAAAGCACTCGTCCGCGCCCAAGCAGGAACGCAACACCCGGGCAGATTCCAAGCGTAAGCCCCGTGCACAGGCTGAGCCTGCCGCGGCCGATAATGCTGCCCAGCGGTCTGAGCCGACTGTCCACGGCGAGGTTTCGGCATTTGCCCTGGCCCACGTGCTGGGCAGGCAGCTGCTCAAGGTTGTCCCCACGCCTACGGCGCTCTCCAAGATTAAGGAGCAGCAGACCCAGATTGTAAGGGTTGAAGGCAAGGACGGTAAAAAGACGCCGCAGCGCACTCAGCACAACGAGATGTCCAATCGCAAAATCGCGGAGGAGATTGCGATTATCCAGGCATGGATTGAGCAGAACCGCGGTGCGGATACGCCGGTTGCCTCGCGTCGCCAGCGCGCCTACCAGATTTTTAACGATGAGAAGGCCTTTGACGGCAAGCACGGCGAGCGCTTGATTCGGCGTATGACCGAAAAGGGCATCAGCATGCAGGCGATTAAGGTCGCCCCCAACCGCCCCGTGCACTTTACGGGTTTCTTTACGCTGGGCGCCGACAAGCCGTTCATTATGGTCGAGAACCTAGACACCTATGACGAGATCGTCAAGCTCCTACGCGGCCGCAAGCACGCTAAGCTTTTTGGCACCAAGGTGGGTGGCGTGATCTTTGGCGGTGGCTGCAAGGCGAGCGTCTCGCACGCACTGGATGATTATCTGGCCGAGATCGGCTATCGCTTTAACTATGTCTACTACGTGGGCGATATCGACCGAGAGGGTGCGCGCATCGTCGAGCAGGCCCGCAATGCCAATGTGGTTGAGATTCGCTTGCATGCCGGCATGTATCGTGCCATGCTCGCCGAGCACAAGCGCCGCGTGAAAGCTGGCGGCGAGTGCGAGCCTGCGGCTGCTAATCAGGGTGTGCCGCAGAATTTGGCGGCGACAATCAAGGATCTGCCTATGGTCACGCGCGTGCAGTTCCGCAACGTGCTGCGCGAGGGCGGTCGCATTCCTCAGGAGATTCTGATGACCGCCGACTATCGGGATGGCGACTCGGGAAGCTTCGACCGCATGCTGAACAATTAGGGGCGCGTGGCCCCGGCGGGCCGGGCATTAAGTTTGCTGCTCTACAGTCCTGCGCAAGACGAAGTCCACATTAAGTGGCCTTCTTTGCGTGCGGAACTCGCGACAAACTTAATGCCCGGCCCGCCGGGGCCACGCGCCATTTTGTAGATGGCGGCTCGCTTTTCGGAACGGGGCTGATATTTCTTGATGTAAGGCGCTCTTGGTCCTTTCGGGCTTGGGGCGCCTGTCTTTTGAGGGTGGATGAGCCGGCACTTGGGTACGTTCCTTTAGTGCCGGCACTTTGGGAACGTCCCCAAGTGCCGGTTGAGATACGGAGAGCCCGTTGTTGATATGGGACGGAGGGATTCCGCGTCCGCCTTCCGGCGGCCGCGCCCCGCTGCGTCGCTCCGCTCCTTGCGTGCTGCGCTGGAAAACGCTTCGCGTTTCCTCCGCTCCGCACCCTTGCGGGTTCGAATCCCTCCGCATGCCCACAAGAAAGCGCCCCGGGCTGATGAAAGCCCGGGGCGCTCAGTTACCTTGGCTGGGACGGAGGGATTCGAACCCCCAACAGCCGGCACCAAAAACCGGAGTTCTACCGTTGAACTACGTCCCAATGTGTGGTGCTGCCCAAAAGCAGCTCGTCTAGTTTACCTAATCTGCGAGGGCATCGCAAACGCCATCGAGCAGGCGTACGGCGAGTGTCTGGGCGTCGCTTGCGGTGAAGGTTCCGTTGTAGCGCGTCATGCCCGTGAGCTCAATGCGGATACGTGCAGGCTTTTGTTGCGCGGCGATATTGGCAGTGCGGATGCGCTGCGCCAGGTTGTGACATTCGGCAAGGGCGATCGTGGCGCGCGGCGCTGCATCTGCGGGCAGCCCATCGCTTGCGATCTCGAGTACCAGGTCCACGTCGGTCGGAACCTCGGAATCGCAAAGCATCATGCCGCTGTTGTCGGTCGTCGCCGTGGCGATGTTCCACATGCGCGATGCAACGCTGCGTGCGATGGGGTCCTCACCGATAACGGCAATCTGGAAGCGCTCGAGCACGTTGGCGGCGCGGGCAAAACCGATGCGCGACTCGGCCTCGGTAACCGAGGGTTTGCCCTCCCACACGTGATGCAGACGGTTGATATAGGCGTAGGTATCCTGGAATGCCATGCCGTCGGCAAACAGGCCGACATTTTCTTGGAACTGCTGCAAGGCCGCCTCGGTGTGCGGGCCAAAGTAGCCGTCGTCCTCACCGCAGGCAAAACCCAAAACGTTGAGTGCCCTCTGCAGGGCCCGAACGTCGGCACCATGGAAATTGGGCATGCGCAGATAAAGCGTGCGGTCGCCCAGCTTATACGAGGCGTCTACCAGGGCGCTCCAACAGGGAATATCGACGGCGTAGCCAGCGGCAAGGCCGCTGTCGAGCCTAAAGGTGCCAACAGCCTGCTCGGTGGTGGTGCCAAAGCGCTTGTCGGCGACCTCGGCGTCATCGATTGTATAGCCGAGCTGCAGAAGGCGGGACTGGACGTCCTCGACGGCTGCTCCCTGCATGCCCGTTGTGATAGGTTCCATGAACGAACCCCTTTCGGCGTACCATTCGTACTATTTGAGCGTGTGTCGGATAGACAACGCAAAGGGTTGCATAAACATGCACTCAACAGTGTAGCAAGTTGTACCCAAATGCGCTGCTGACAGGTTTTATAACCCCCGCTAGTTAAGGCGCTCCACAAAGAAATCTGCCATGGAGTCGAACAGCTCGCGTGCATGCGGGTCGAGCTCGACACCTTCGATAGCGGCCTTGGCCTTGGCAGTCAGGTTGAGTGCGTAAGTGTGGGCGAAATCGACAGAGCCGGTCTGCTGGAAGATCTCCACGGCGCGTGCGAGTTGCACGGGGTCCTCGGTGCCCGAGGAAAGGATTGCCTCGACTTCGTCGTGATAACGCTCGTCTGACAGGGCATGCACGGCGACGAGCGTGCGCTTGCCCTCTGTGATATCGGTGCGGAAGTCCTTGTTGGCGGCCTCCTTGGTGCCAATAAGGTTGAGCAGATCATCTTGGATCTGAAAGGCAAGGCCCGTGTGCAGGCCAAAGGCACGCAGCGCCTCAATCTGGTCTTCGCTGCCGCCACCGATAATGGCTCCGGCGGCAAGTGGCGTGGCTCCGCTGTAGTACGCGGTCTTGTGCGTCGCCATGTCCAGATAATCGTCGACCGAGATGTCAAAGCGCCCATCGCGGACCCAGCCCAGGTCGAGCGCCTGACCCTCGATGGTGCGAACGATCATCTCGGTGAGCTCGTGGAGCACGCGGAGCTTCACGTCTGCCTCGAGCGTGGGGTCGTCGAGAACCGTCTTGGTAACCATGGTGAGCGCTAGGTCGCCGCAGTTGATGGCAAGTCCCGTACCCTCGGTAAGGTGCATACAGGGCTTGCCGCGGCGCAGCTGGCCGTTGTCGGCGATGTCGTCATGGATAAGCGCTCCCGACTGAAAGTGCTCGATGGCCGCCGCCGCGCTTCGGGCGCTCTCAAAGCTGCCGCCTACCGCGGTGGCGGCGAGCATGCAGATGAGCGGGCGGTGGCGCTTGCCGGCATTGGCCGTAAATGCCGAGAGCGGCGCGTACAGGTAGCGCTCGATATCGGCAGAGGTCGCCTGTCCGTCAAAGAACGTGGCCAGATAGTCGTTAATCTGGTCAAAATGCTGGGCTAAAAAGCTGGTAAACGGACTGGACACGGGTTCTCGCATTCTTTCTTAGGTTGCATCGTTGCGTTATGCAGACAACATATTGCCACATTAGGGCATCGAGCGCGGCGGTTGAAGACGATTGAGCCATGTTGTCGCAAATGCGGCAAGAGGCGCGGCTAGATAAGTCCAAAGTGCTCGAGCGCGGTGACGACGCCGTCGTGGTCGAAGCTGTCGGTGACGTAGTCGGCCTTTTCCTTGAGGAAGTCCGGCGCGTTGCCCATGGCGACGCCAACATCGACCGCCTCCATGAGGGCGATGTCGTTGCTTGCGTCGCCGATGCCGTACACAGTGCCGTGATCTGGCCCCAGGGCGTCAAGCACGGCCTTGATTCCGGCCCGTTTGGTGCACTCGCGAGGCGAGATTTCCGTGACCTCGAGTTCGAGCTCGTTGAGGCAGAGCAGAGGCCCAAGCTCTTCATCTTGGGCGATGCGGTTGGCGAGCGGTGTGGACATAAGAATTTTATAAGCGTTGTAGTGCTTGAGTTGCGTGACGGCGTCGCCCACGGTGCGCGCGTATCCGTACGTCTCGGGGGCATCTGCGCTCATGCGCACGACGCGATCGATGCCCTCAAAGCGAATGACCTCACCCGATTGTTCGAGATAGGGGGCGAGGCGCTGTAGCAGACCGGGGTTTATGGCCGCATTTCGTACGATGCGCCCCTCGAGTTCGGCGTAGCCGCCCGCGAGACATACGATGCCCGCCCACGGCAGCTCGAGCAGCTTGGGATGGATGCAGCTGAGGGTGCGCCCCGTGCAGATAAAGGCTTTGTTGCCGTTGGCGACGAACGTGCGAATTGCCTGTGCAACCGTTTCGTTGGGATAGGGGGAAAGGTCTCGCTCGCCCTCGGGGAGCTCTTGGGCAAGTTTGGGATCTTGCCAGGCAAGCGTACCGTCGATGTCGAAGAAGCAGATATTGCCATGCTTTTTGGCGTCATCGGCGGCATGAGAAAGCGGGGTGGCAAATGCAAAACCCGGTTCGAGTCCCATAATCTGATCAAAGTGCTCTTTGACGCGGGGGACCGAGACGCCGATGATTACCTGGGCGGTCTTGCCGGTGACGATGAGGCCTTTGGCGCCCGCTGCGACAAAGGTTGCGTTGTCCGCGACGATAGAAGGGTCCGCGACTTCGACGCGCAGCCGCGTGGCGCAGTTGGTTGCGCCCACAATGTTGGAGACGCCGCCCAGAAGCGCCACAACCTGCTCGGCGAGCAGACGATCTTGTGATGCCTGGCAGTCGGAAGCGCCGACTTCTGATAAGCGCTTTTCGTCAACGTCGTTTCCCGTCAAGCGCGAGAGCGCCGTGTTGCTGGCAATGTAGTCCTCGCGTCCCGGGGTTTTAAGGTCAAAGGTCAGGATAAGACCTCGAAAGCTCAGAAAGAAGATGACGCTAAAGACGAGTCCGATTCCGAGTGCCAAAAGGTAGGAGCCGGCATGCGTCCGCATGAGCGGGATAAAGTTGAAGGCAGCCATCTCCATAAGGCCACCCGAGAAGATGCCGACGACGCCAAAGAAGTTCATGGCCATGGCAAGGCAGGAGGATAGGACGGCGTAGAGCAAAAAGAGTCCGGGATAGGTGAACATAAAGAGAAACTCGAGCGGCTCGGTGACGCCGCAGACCATCGAGGCGACGATGGCGGGCAGAAGGATGGCCTTGAGGCTGGCACGGCGTTCGGGCTTGGCCGTGGTGTAGAACGCTCCGGCGATGGCGGGAAGACCAAAAAGCTTGACCCAACCGGTGGCGGTGAAACCAGCCCAGGGCGCTAGCTCGTTGAGAGGGCGCGTGCTGTGCGAGAGGATGGGAAGCAAGTTGGTCCACGTGGCGTAGATGCCATCGGTAATAACCAGATTGTCGTAGTAGATTGGCATGTAGAGCAGGTGATGCAGCCCCACGGGCTCGAGTGCTCGCTCTAAAAACACAAAGGCGCCCACGCCGAAGGGACCGACGCCCGTAAGTGCATGGCGCAGTGTTTCGGTCATTGCGTATACGATGGGCACGATGGCGGCCGAGATAGCGGCAAGGGCGAATACGGCAAAAAAGCTAATGAGGTAGACCAACGAGGAGCCCGAGAAAGTACCGAGCCAATCGGGAACCTTGGCATCGTAGAAGCGGTCATGGATGGCGACGACGGTGGCCGATACCGCCAGCGGGCCGATAATGCCGGTGTCGAGCGTCTTGATGCCGTCGATGACGGTGATGCCGCTGGCGGAGGTCAAAGACGACGGGTACTTAAGTCCAAGGTTGTCGCCGCTCAGCTTAATGATCTCGCTCAAAAAGAAGCAATAGGCAAAATAGGCCACGAGTGCCTCGAAGCAGCAGCGCGCCGGTTGCTTTTGGGTAAGGCCGATGGGCAGTGCTACGGCAAAAAGCAGTGGGAGGCGTTTAAAGACCGTCCACGAGCCGCGCTGGATGATAGCCCAAAAAACATACCAAGGGGTTCCGTATACGGCGAGGTCGCCGACGATGTCCGCAGACGTTGCGAGGGCGGAGACGCCGACCATAAGGCCCGATATGGAAAACAGCATGGCGGGCGCGAACATTGCCCCGCCAAAGCGTTGGATTTTCTGCAGCATAATATGCCTTCCGGATGCAACATGCTGTGCGAGCAAGAACGTTTAAACAATGAACTCATTGTAGAGGACTGGCTGCTTGCCGCATTGACGGTTTTGATTCGGTCCGATTTGGGTGCCGGGGGAACCGTCGACGGTAAATAATCCGTGCTTTGCCGATAGACGGTTTAAACAACCTCAAGAAATGCTATCGTGCCTAGCCATACATATTCATTAGAGGTGAAGCCATGCCAAAAGCGATTTACGAAGGAATCTACCGCGAGATCCGTTCGCGCATCATTAACGGGACCTATGCGTTTCAGGAGATGCTGCCAACCGAAGCCGAGCTGACTGCGGAATTTGGCTGCACGCGCAATACCGTCCGCCGCGCCTTGAGCATGCTGGCCGACGAGATGTTTGTGCAGCCCATACACGGCAAGGGCGTGCGCGTTATTTGGCTCAAGGGCGAAACCGACATGTTGGGCGCACTCGAGGAAGTCGAGTCGTTTGGCGAATTTGCAAAGCGCAACAATGCCGTTGCATCGACGGACGTTAAGTCCTTTGAACATCTGGTCTGCACCGAGCAGCTCTCTCGTCGCCTGGGCTTTAAGGTGGGCGAGGAGCTGATTCGCGTAGTGCGTGTCCGAAGCCTCAACGGCAGCGCGCGCCAAGTGGACCATGGCTACTTTTTGGAGTCGATTGCCAAGGGTCTGACCCCCGAGATCGCGGCAGAATCTATCTACGACTATCTGGAGCACAAGCGCGGCATCAAAGTGATGGCGAGTCGCCGTACGGTGAGTGTCGAGCTCGCCAACGATGAAGACTGCAGCTATCTTGACCTCGGCAAATACAACTGCGTTGCTGTCATGGAGAGTCAGTCGTACACCTCGGACGGCATCTTGTTTGAGGTGACGCATGCTCGCACACACCCCGAGATCTTCCATTACCGCATCAATTCCAAGCGATAGGTAACAGACGCATAAGCTTGCGTTTCGATATGAAGCGCCCCGTGCGGTCGATGGGATATCGGCCGCACGGGGCGCTTTAATTGTTTAGACAATATTTGTCAAGTACGAATGTATTAAAAACCGTTCACTGAAGTTTTTCTACCGCTCTAACAATACTTGTTCAAACAACTAGCCAAATAGCGTATTGTACAAATCAGAAAAAGGGGCAAAGTCCCCGAACCAATCTCCGAAGGCGACGGCAAAGGGTGCCGCCACGGTGTGAAAGGGTGGATTGTAATGAAGAACGAAATGAGCAGAAGGCAGTTCCTGGGCTTCGCTGGCTCCGCGGCCACAGTCTTTGGCCTGGGTCTCGTGGGCTGCGGTGGCTCCGCCGGCTCCGGCTCCTCTGCTTCTGGTGACGCTGCCGAGGTCTACTTCCTCCAATTCAAGCCCGAGGTCGACAAGGAGTGGAAGGAGATCGCCAAGGCATACAAGGAGGAGAAGGGCGTCGAGGTCAAGATCGTGACCGCCGCCTCTAACACCTACGAGGAGAAGCTCAAGTCCGAGATGTCCAAGAGCTCCGCTCCGACCCTGTTCCAGGTCAACGGCCCCACCGGTCTTAAGAACTGGAAGGACTACTGCGCCGACCTGTCCGATACCAAGGTCCGCGGTGAGCTCGTCGACGACTCCCTGGCTCTGCAGTCCGACGGCAAGGATCTAGGTATCGACTGGGTCCAGGAGAGCTACGGCATCATTTACAACAAGGAGCTCCTCGAGAAGGCTGGCTACAAGGCCGAGGACATCAA
The DNA here is from genome assembly GCF_052065125.1 of Collinsella sp. HCP28S3_G2. Lineage (NCBI taxonomy): Bacteria > Bacillati > Actinomycetota > Coriobacteriia > Coriobacteriales > Coriobacteriaceae > Collinsella > Collinsella sp. HCP28S3_G2. Next base: position 20,074 of record NZ_JBQHUO010000015.1, on the reverse strand, counting down.
CTCCTTCGACAAGCTGAAGGCTTGCGCCGATGACATTCAGGCCCGCAAGGACGAGCTTGGCGTTGACGGTGCCTTCACTTCCGCCGGCATGGATGACTCCTCCAGCTGGCGCTACACCACCCACCTCGCCAACCTCCCGCTTTACTACGAGTTCGAGAAGGAGCACAACCAGGAGGATGACGAGATTAAGGGCGAGTATCTCGACAACTTTAAGCAGATTTTCGACCTGTACATCACCGACTCCACCTGCGATCCTTCGCAGCTTGCCTCCAAGACCGGCGACGACGCCTCCAACGAGTTCGCAACCGGCAAGGCCGTCTTCTATCAGAACGGCTCTTGGGCCTACGCCGACCTCATCAAGGCCGGTATGACCGACGATCAGATTGGCATGATGCCCATCTACATCGGTGTCGACGGCGAGGAGAACCAGGGCCTGTGCTCCGGCGGCGAGAACTACTGGTGCGTGAGCTCCCAGGCCTCCGAGGATGCCCAGAAGGCTACCGAGGACTTCATGTATTGGTGCGTCACTTCTGAGACTGCCACCAGCATCATCGCTGACAAGATGGGTCTGACTGCCCCGTTCAAGAGCGCCAAGGACACCACCAACGTCTTCTCGCAGCAGGCTATTGCCATGGCTAAGGACGGCAAGAAGACCGTCGCTTGGGACTTCGTTTACATCCCCTCTGAGGAGTGGAAGAAGAACCTCAAGCAGGCTCTGATTGCCTATGCTGCCGATAACACCAAGTGGGACGGCGTCAAGAACGCCTTCGTCGATGGCTGGAAGACCGAGAAGGCTGCTTCCGAGTAAGCAGTTGCTGCCCAAGCTATCTGATTGGCGACAGGGGGCGGGCAGACGTCGGTTTGCCCGCCCCCTGCATATTGAAAGGACCCTTCTATGGGCAAAGCACTCAAGCGCTGGTGGCCGCTCTTTATGCTGCCCACGTGCCTGGCGTTTATGATCGGGTTCGTGATCCCCTTTATCCAGGGTTTCTATCTCTCGTTCTGCCAGTTTATTACCATTAACAACACGCACTTCGTCGGTATCGAGAACTACGTGCGTGCACTGTCCGATCCGCAGTTTGCCACGTCGTTCTTCTTTACGGTGGCGTTTGCTTTCCTGTCGACGGTGCTCATCAACGTGATCGCCCTCGCCATCGCGCAGGCGCTCACCCGCAAGGCGCTCAAGGGCACCAACATCTTCCGTACAATCTTCTTCATGCCTAACCTGATCGGCGGCATCGTGCTGGGCTACATTTGGCAGATTCTGATCAACTGCCTGCTCTCCAACATCGGTGCCGACCTTATCGCCCTTAACTCTGCTGCTGGCTTCTGGGGCCTTATCATCCTGACCCTGTGGCAGCAGGTCGGCTACATGATGATCATCTACATCGCCGGTCTGCAGTCCATTCCGTCAGACTACATCGAGGCCGCCAAGGTCGACGGCGCTACGGCATGGCAGACGTTTTGGAAGGTTAAGATCCCCAACCTGATGCCGACGATCACCATCTGCCTGTTCCTGTCCATCACCAACGGCTTTAAGCTGTTCGACCAGAACCTCGCCCTTACCGGTGGCGCCCCGGCGCACTCCACCGAGATGCTCGCCCTGAACATCTACAACACGTTCTATTCGCGTGCTGGCATCGCATGGCAGGGCATCGGTCAGGCCAAGGCGGTTATCTTCTGCATCCTGGTCGTAGCAATCTCCATGATCCAGCTTAAGGCCACGAGGTCCAAGGAGGTGCAGCAGTAATGAAACGCGATAAGGCTATCAACCGTGCGCTCTCGATTTTCTTTACGATCCTGTCGCTCGCATGGATTTACCCCGTGTTCATGATTGCGCTCAATTCCTTTAAGAAAGGGACCGCAATCAGCACCACCACGGCATTCGATCTGCTCACGCCCGAGACGTTCAACGGCCTTGCAAACTACGTGCACGCCCTTAACGAGCAGGGCTTTGCCTCGGCGTTTATGTACTCGCTCATCATCACGGTCACGTCTGTCGTGCTGATCTTGGTGTGCTGCTCCATGTGCGCTTGGTATGTGGTGCGCGTCAACAGCAAGATCTCGAACTTCTTCTATTACCTGTTCGTGTTCTCGATGGTCGTACCGTTCCAGATGCTCATGTTCACGCTGTCCAATTTGGCGGACCGCATCGGCTTCAACACGCCGTTCAACATCTGCTTTATTTACCTTGGATTTGGCGCGGGCCTGGCGGTCTTTATGTTCGCCGGCTTTGTTAAGAACATCCCGCTCGAGATCGAGGAGGCGGCCATGATTGACGGCTGCAACCCGGTCCAGGTGTTCTTTAAGATCGTCCTTCCCATCATGAAGCCCACCTATCTTTCGGTCGGCATTCTCGAGACCATGTGGGTCTGGAACGACTATCTGCTGCCCTACCTCACCCTCGACTCCACCAAGTACAAGACCATTCCTATCTTGATCCAGTACTTCCGCGGCGGCTACGGTCACGTCGAGCTCGGCCCCATGATGGCCTGCATCATGATGGTCGTTGTCCCCATCGTCCTCATGTACATCCTCTGCCAGAAGTACATCATCGACGGCGTGGTGGCAGGTGCCGTCAAGGGCTGATGCCGTAACTGTTTTGCAAGTTTCTGCGGCGCCCCTCAGCGTGGCGCCGCGTATCGAAAGGTAGAGACATGGCCGAGATCGTTCTCAAACATGTTCAGAAGGTGTATCCCAACAACGAGTCCAAAAAGAAGGGCTTCTTTGGCAAAAAGAAGAAGACCGAGGAGAAGAAGCACAACCTCAAGGTTACCGAGGATGGCGTGCTCGCTGTAGAGGACTTCAACCTCACTGTTCACGACCAGGAGTTTATCGTCCTCGTTGGTCCCTCTGGCTGCGGTAAGTCCACGACGATGCGCATGGTTGCCGGCCTGGAGGACATTACCTCGGGCGACGTGCTCATCGACGGCAAGCGCGTCAACGACGTGGCGCCCAAGGACCGTGACATTGCCATGGTGTTCCAGAGCTACGCTCTGTACCCCAACATGACGGTGTACGAGAACATGGCGTTTACGCTTGAGCTCAAGAAGGTCCCCAAAGACGAGATTGACCGCAAGGTTCGCTCCGCTGCCGAGATTTTGGGTATCACCGAGTACCTCGACCGTAAGCCTAAGGCGCTTTCGGGCGGCCAGCGTCAGCGCGTTGCCATCGGCCGCGCCATCGTGCGTGACCCCAAGGTATTCCTGATGGACGAGCCGCTGTCCAATCTGGACGCCAAGCTTCGTAACCAGATGCGTGCCGAGCTCATTAAGCTTCGCCACGAGATCAAAGGCACATTCATCTATGTTACCCACGACCAGACCGAGGCTATGACCCTCGGCGACCGCATCGTGGTCATGAAGGACGGCGTTGTTCAGCAGATCGCCACGCCGCAGGAGGTCTTCAACCATCCCGCGAACATCTTTGTCGCCGGCTTCATCGGCGTGCCGCAGATGAACTTCTTCGATGCCCAGCTGGTGCGCTCGGGTGAGGGCTTTACCGTCAAGACCGACGACATGAATGTCGCACTGGCCCCCGAGACCTGCGCTCAGCTTGCGCTTAACTGGGACGGCGAGGACATGAAGGAGATCACGGCCGGCGTGCGTCCCGAGCAGATTCTGCTTGCCGACAAGGGCGAGGAGGGTGCGCTTCAGGGCACCATCGAGGTCACCGAGCTCATGGGTTCGACCGAGCACGTTCATGTGACGTCTCCCGACGGCCAGTTTGTCCTGATCATCCCTGTCGTCGACCTCGAGGCCAGGGGTTCGCTCAAGGCCGGCGACCCCATCTGGTTCAAGTTCGAGAAGAATGCGACCCACCTCTTCGATAAGGTCTCTGGCAAGAACCTTATCTAGGCCCGATTCAATCAGGCCCTCCTTTTGGGCGACTGCGGTTTTGCCATCCTTTTGCCGTAGTCACATATAAGGCTCCCCTCTCGTCCGCTGAGCGAGAGGGGAGCCTTTCTTTGTGCTGGGGCTGTCTGGCCGGTCGTTTGTCTCGATCTGTAACAGGTAGGGCCGATTCCGGACGTTAGATGTTACAGATCGAGACGGTTCCACTGAGCTAACCATTTCATCTAAATCTGTAACACCAGAGGCGAATTTCAGCTGCTAGATGTTACAGATTGAGATATTGCTGCAGGACGATTCCGTTTGTCTCAATCTGTAACATCTGGAAGGTCAATCAGGGTCTAACTGTTACAGGTTGAGACAAACCCCCGTGGGAGGTCCGGTATGTCTTGATCTGTAACAGGAAGAGCCAATTTTGGATGCCAGATGTTACAGATCGAGACAGTTCATCGGGACAATTCTGCTTGTCTTGATCTGTAACAGATAGACCCAGTTTTGCCGTCTAGGTGTTACAGGCCGAGATTATTTGGTCGAGACAAATCACAGGCCGGCGTATCGGCACAAAAAACGGAGCCGTGTTGCCACGACTCCGCTTTCAAGAGGATGGGTAAAGGAAGCGAAATTAGCTCAGGTGCCAAATCTCATCGTTGTACTGGGAGATTGTGCGGTCGGACGAGAAAGTGCCGGCGTTGGCGATGTTGATCAGCGCCTTGCGCATCCAAGCGTCCCGGTCCTCGTAGTCTGCCAGCACGCGCTCCTTAGTCTGGATGTACTCCTCAATGTCGAGCAGGGACATAAACCAGTCCTTGCCCTTGATGTCGTCGTGCAGACGCTGCAGGCGCTCCGCGTTGCCGGTCGCCATAAAAGCGGGGTTGGTAATAAAGTCCACCAGTAGCTTAATACCGGGCTTGCGGTAGAGCGCGCCGGCGTTATAGCTGCCGTCGGCGTAGAGCTGCTCGACCTGTTTGGACGAGGCGCCAAAGGTGTAGATGTTCTCGTCGCCCACGAGTTCGGCGATCTCGACATTGGCGCCGTCGAGCGTGCACAGGGTCAAAGCACCGTTGAGCATGAACTTCATGTTGGAGGTGCCGCTCGCCTCCTTGGAGGCCAGGCTGATCTGCTCGGAGATGTCGGCGGCGGGAATCACGCGCTCGGCAGCGGTGACGTTATAGTTCTCGATCATGACAACTTGCAGGTAGGGAGCCACGTCGGGATCGTTTGCGATCCACTGCGACAACGTCAGGATCAGATGGATGATGTCCTGGGCGATAGTGTAGGCAGGTGCCGCCTTGCCGCCAAAGATGATGGTGACGGGGTGCTTAGGTCTATTGCCGTTCTTGATGTCGAGGTACTTCCAGATGATGTAGAGCGCGAGCATCTGCTGGCGCTTGTACTCGTGGATACGCTTGACCTGAACATCGATGATCGCGTTGGAGGGAATGGTCACGCCCTGCTCGAGCGCCATGAACTGGCGCATGATGGCCTTGGCCTCGGCCTTGGTGGCGGCCAGGCGCTCAAGAACGTCCTTGTCGTCGGCGAATTCGGCGAGCTTGCTCAGGTCGCCGGTGCTGCGCCAATCGGTACCGATTACATCGTCGAGCAGGCTGGCAAGTGCGGGGTTGGCTCCCTGGATCCAGCGGCGGAAGGTGATGCCGTTGGTCTTGTTGGAGAACTTTTCGGGATAGATCTCGTAGAACGGGCGAAGCTCGGTGTCCTCCAGGATCTTGGTGTGGAGTGCGGCGACGCCATTGATGGAGAAGCCAAAGTGAATGTCCATGTGGGCCATGTGGACGGTGCCGTACTCGTCGATGATGGCGACGCGCGGGTCGCCATGCTCGGCCTTGGCAATCTCATCGAGCTTGACGATGATGTCGGCGATGGCAGGGGAGACCTTCTGCAGGCTGGTGAGCGGCCATTTCTCGAGCGCCTCGGCAAGGATCGTGTGGTTGGTGTAGGCGACCATGGAGCGTACGATGGTAACGGCTTCGTCAAACTCGATGTCGTGCTCGGTGGTGAGCAGCCGGATGAGCTCGGGAATGACCATGGTGGGGTGCGTATCGTTGATCTGGACCACGGCGTAGTCGGCCAGATCGTGAAGGTTGCTGCCGCGTTCTACGGCCTCGTCGATCAGGAGCTGGGCGGCATTGCTCACCATGAAGTACTCCTGGTAGATGCGAAGCAGGCGGCCCTGCTCATCGGAATCATCCGGATAGAGGAACAGGGTGAGGTTCTTGGCGATCTTGGTCTTGTCGAAGTCGATGGAGCTGCCGGGGACCAGGCCCTCGTCGACACTTGCCAGGTCAAACAGGCGCAGGCGGTTCTTGGTGGGCTGGCCATAACCGGGCACATCGATGTTGACGAGCTTGGAGGTGACGGCAAAATCACCGAACTCGACGGTGTAGGAGCGGTCGTCATCGATCAGGATGTCCTGCTCGCCGAGCCACTCGTCAGGGACGGCCTTCTGCTGGTTGTCGGCAAAGCGCTGGCGGAACAGGCCGTAATGGTAGTTGAGGCCCACGCCGTCGCCGGTAAGGCCCAGCGTGGCAATGGAATCCAGGAAGCATGCGGCCAGGCGGCCCAGGCCGCCGTTGCCGAGCGAAGGCTCGACCTCAAACTCCTCGATCTTGTTGAGGTCGTGGCCGGCGGCGACGAGCTGGTCCTTAACCTCGTCATAGATGCCGAGGTCGATCATATTGTTGATGAGCAGCTTGCCGATCAAAAACTCGGCAGAGATGTAGTAGAGCTTTTTCTTGCCGTTGTTGAGCGGACAGGCGGCAGAGCGCTCCTGCACGAGCTTGACCAGCAGCTTATAAATACGACGGTCATCGAGCTGCTCGAGCGAGGTGCCAAAGGACTGCTCGGCGAGTTCTGCGAGGCTTATACGGGGCATGTTTCCTCCTGTGGTGAGTCGACTACATGTCAGAAATTCAAAAGAAGCCCGCGCGAGGGATTGGGATGGCCTCGCGCGGGAAAAGCGGTCGCGTCCACACGGTGGGGTGGGGTCGGGCGCGGTGGCTCCTATTGGGGAAGCTCGATTTCGGCTTCCGACGGGATGCGGAAGTAGGTCTCGGTCCAGTCGGTGAGCTTGCGCTCGAGTTCGCGGGTGATGGCGCCATCAAGCATGCGCCACGTCCAGTTACCGCCCAGGGTGGCGGGGGTGTTAATGCGCGCCTCGTTGCCCAGATTGAGCAGGTCCTGCATGGTGTAGATACAGGTATCGCTCACGCTGGCGGCGATGGTGCGGTTGAGCGCGTCGGCCATGGACTCGCCTGCCTGCTGGTGGGTATACAGGGCCGCCTGCTCGCGCTGACGCGGGGTGGCTGTTCCTTCATACCAGCCGCGTGCCGTTTCGTTGTCATGCGTTCCGACGTAGGCGACGGTGTTGGCAATGTAGTTGTGGGGCAGATAGTAGGAGTTGCTGCCTTCAAAAGCGAACTGCAGAATCTTCATGCCGGGGAAGCCCGTGGTGTCGCGCATGTCGATGACGCCGGGGGTAAGAAAGCCCAGGTCTTCGGCAATGATGGGAAGCGTGCCGAGCTTTTCCTCGAGCACCTTGAAGAGCTTGAGGCCGGGTCCCTGCGTCCATGAACCATATGACGAATCGGGAGAGGAGAACGGCACCTCCCAAAAGGCTTCAAAGCCGCGGAAGTGGTCCAGACGGATGACGTCGTACATGTCGAGGGCAGCACGGACGCGGTCTTCCCACCAGGAGAAGCCGTCTGCTTCCATAGCATCCCAGTCATAGATGGGGTTGCCCCAGTACTGGCCGGTGGCCGAGAACTGATCAGGCGGCGTGCCCGCGACGCTGACGGGATTGCCGGCGGCGTCGATCTTAAAGAGCTCGGGCGTGGCCCACATCTCGACGGAGTCGCGCGAGACGTAGATGGGCAGGTCGCCGATGATCAGGATGTCGTGCTCGTTGGCATAGGCCTTGAGGCGGCTCCACTGGCGATCGAAGAAATACTGCGTCATCTGGTGGTAGAGCATGCGCTCGGGATGGGTGGCGCAGACCTTGGCGGATGCCTCGCCGCGGCGGCGGAGCTCCTCGGGCCACTCCCAAAAGGCTTTGAGTCCGCACTCCTCCTTCACGGTCATAAACTCGCAGTAGGGAATGAGCCAGTCCTCGTTTGCCTGGATAAAGTCGTCGAAATCGGCCGGCTTGTCGGCAGCAAAGCGCTCAGCGGCTCGATCGAGAATCTGACGGCGGCCAACAAAGATGGCACCGTAGTCGACGTTGCTGGGGTCGGAACCAAGGAAGACGCCGTCGATGTCACGCTGCTCCAGATAGCCGGCTTCGATAAGCTCGGCAAAGTCGATCAAGTTGGGGTTGCCTGCGCGGGCCGAGAACGACTGATAGGGCGAATCGCCATAGCTGGTCGTCGTAAGGGGCAGGATTTGCCAGTAATGTTGTTTGCACGAGGCAAGAAAATCGACGAAGTCGTAGGCATTCCAGCCAAAGCCGCCGATTCCGTATGGTCCGGGCAGAGATGAGACGGGCATGAGGACGCCGCTTGCACGCTCCATGAATGCGCTCACCAACCTTCTTGTTGTGGGGTCGGCCTGCCGATGGGTGTGCAGTCCGCCTCCGATGTTCTGATTCGATACACCTATTGTATACATGTTGTTTAAACATGTATAGGCAAGATAAAAAAGTTGGTCGATTTTCGGCGAATGGTTACATGCCATGAAAAAGCCCCGGTCTCACATCGTGAGATCGGGGCAAGAACGGTGTGTAGGTTTTTGCTACTCGGCGTCGGCGAAGCCGTTGGGGTTGTGGCTCTGCCAGTTCCAGCTGTCGCGGCACATGTCCGCGATGTCGTACTGTGCCTTCCAACCCATCATGCGCTCGGCCTTGGAAGCGTCGCACCAGTTGGCGGCGATGTCGCCGGCGCGGCGCTCGCGAATCACGTAGGGCAGCTCTTTGCCACAGGCCTTGGAGAAGGCGGCGACGACCTCGAGCACCGAGGTGCCGGTGCCGGTGCCTAGGTTAAAGATCTCGACGCCGGTCTTGCCGTTCATCCAGTTGAGGGCGGCCACATGGCCCGATGCCAGGTCACACACGTGGATGTAGTCGCGCACACCGGTGCCGTCGGGGGTGGGGTAGTCGTTGCCAAAGACCTGAACGGCCTCGAGCTTGCCCACGGCAACCTGCGCGACATAAGGCACCAGGTTGTTGGGGATGCCCTTGGGGTCCTCGCCGATTAGGCCCGACGGATGTGCGCCGATGGGGTTGAAGTAGCGGAGCAGCACAACGTTCCACTCGGGGTCGGCGGTGTGAACGTCCATAAGGATCTGCTCAATCATCCACTTGGTCCAGCCATAGGGGTTGGTCGCAGGCTTCTTGGGGTCTTCCTCGGTGACGGGCGGGTTATCCGGATCGCCATAGACGGTCGAGGAGCTCGAGAAGATGATGGACTTGCAGCCATGGTTGCGCATAACGTCGACGAGCACCAGGGTGTTCTCGATGTTGTTGTGATAGTATTCGACGGGCTTGCTCACCGACTCGCCGACGGCCTTAAAGCCGGCGAAGTGGATGACGCGGTCGATCTGATGGGTATCGAAGATCTTGTTCATGGCATCGCGGTCGAGCACGTTGGCCTCGTAGAAGGTGAGGTTCTTGGCGGCCTTGTCGCCCACGATGGTCTTGACACGGTCGACGGCGACGGCGCTGGAGTTGGAGAGGTCGTCGACGATGACGACCTGGTAGCCACCCTCGAGCAGCTGAACGACGGTGTGCGAGCCGATAAAGCCGGCGCCACCGGTTACGAGGACGCAGGTGTCTTTGGGGTCGAGTGCTTTGGACATGTAGTCTCCTATCGAATCAGGAACACTTCCTGAGGGAGTATAGCGCAGGCAGGGGCACCCAAAACGTGCAGGGCAGGAAAAGCAGACGAACATGCTAACGTACTCATGGAAATGTTTGGCGTGGGCATAACCTTGACTTTGACGTTTGCATACGAGCCGCCGACCATGGGGTTTCCTGCCGTTCGTGGAAATCGTTGGGACGCGTCGGATGTACGCTAATATGTATGAGTTGAGCGACATATAAATAAACATGTAACGGAGTAGATATGTCACCAAACAGCGATTCCATCCTTTCCCAGGAGCTTTCGCGTCGCACTGCCCTCAAGGCCTTGTTCGGCGCCGCTTCTGCAGCCGTTCTTTTTGGTCTGCCCGCTCGCGCCCATGCTGCGGAGGCCACCAAGGAAACCACCGACAAGCTCAATGCGGCCCAGGCTCAGCTTGACGAGGTCCAGGCCCAGCTCGACAGCATCGCAAATGAATACGCGGCGCTGGCCAACAAGAACGCCCAGACCCTCAACGATATCGAGAGCGTACAGGGCCAGATTGACAGCACGCAGGCGCAGATTGACGAAAAGAAGGCCGAGCTCAAAAAGAAGCGCGGCGATCTTTCCGATCGCGTTTCCGCCAACTATAAGTCGGGCGGCACCAACATCCTGTCGCTGCTGCTCGCCTCGGGCTCGTTTGAGGAGCTCGTCGCCAATGCGCACTATGTTGAGAAGATCAACAAGAGCGACCGCGACGCCATCGAGGATATCCAGACCATCCAGAAAGAGCTCGATACACAGAAGTCCGAGCTCGAGTCGCAAAAAGCCGACTTGGAGAAGCTCAAGGACCAGCAGACTGCCCAGATGCAGGACATGCAGGCCAAGCAGCAAGAGGTCCAGACGGTTCTGAACGGCCTCTCCGACGACGTCAAGGAGCTCATGGCTCAGCGCGATTCCGAGATTCTCGCTGCCGCCCAGGCTGAGGAGGCTGCCAAGAAGGCTGCCGCTGCTGCGGCTGCCGCAAACAAGAACAATTCCTACTCGGGTGGTTCGAGCTCGGGTGGCGGATCGTATGCGCCCGGAAATCCGCAACAGAATGCCGGCTCGGGCAAGCAGCAGGCTGTCGTCAACGCATGCTACTCCACGCCTTCGCCTGGCCTGAACTGGTGCGCCGCCTGGGTCACCAACGTCTTCCGCAACGCCGGCGTGGGCTACTTTGGCGGCAACGCGTGCGACATGTTTAACGCCTGGTGCTACAGCTCCGATCGTTCGGCGCTGCAGGTGGGCATGATCGTGGCCGACTCGTCGCACAGTGGCACCGGTATGCCGGGTCTGCTGTACGGACACGTGGGCATCTATGTTGGCGGCGGCATCGTTATGAGCAACGAGGGCGCCATCACGTCGAGGTCGCTTGACTCGTTCATTAGCTTTTACGGCACTGGCTCTGGTGTGCGCTGGGGCTGGCTTGGCGGTATTGCGCTGTCGTAGCTGCGGCTTGGTCCGGGACAGTCCGAGAGGCTTCAGGTTGCCTGCTCGGGCAGTCCTGCTCGCGCGGAGAGCACATTAAGTGCTCTCCGGCTCGTGCGGAACTCGCGATCAACCTTATGCCTCTCGGACTGTCCCGGCCCTCACGGGTCCTGAGCACGACACACCGGACTGGGTTATCTGAATAAATATGGTGAAGGCCCCTTTTGGGGCCTTCTTTTTATAAAAATTCGCCTACTCGGTGGACTTCGGGTTCTAGGTCTACGCCGAATTGGTCTTTGACGGTTGCTTGGATGTGGCGGATGAGTTCGTCGACGTCGGCGGCGGTGGCGTGGTCGGCGTTGACGATGAAGCCGCAGTGTTTTTCGCTCACCTGGGCGCCGCCGACGGCATGGCCGCGCAGGCCGGCGTCCATGATGAGCTTACCGGCAAAGTGGCCCTCGGGGCGCTTGAAAGTGGAGCCGGCGCTCGGCATGTCGAGCGGCTGCTTGTCCTCGCGGCGTTGGCGGTAGTCGTCCATGTCGGCCTTGATCATCGCGGCGTTGCCCGGGGCGAGATTGAAGGTGGCCGAAAGCACGATGAAGCCGTCGTCGGCGATGCGGCTCTTGCGATAGCCCAGATTGAGCTCGTCGACATCGAACTCGATGATGTTGCCGCTACCGCGGGTGCCGTCGTCGAGCATGCGGGCGGGCTTGTAGACGCGTACAGACTCCAGCACGTCGGCCATGCAGGCACCGTAGGCGCCGGCGTTCATGTAGCAGGCGCCGCCGACCGATCCGGGGATGCCCGAGATGGGCTCCATGCCGGTGAGACCGGCCTCGGCTGCCGCGGCCGCAACATCCGAAAGCAGCGCACCGGCTGCTGCCGTAACGTGCGTGCCGTCGACGGTAATGTCGGAGAGGCCCTCGCCTAGCGCTACGACGACGCCGCGTATGCCCTTGTCGCCGACGAGTAGGTCGGAGCCGTTGCCCACGATGGTGAGTGGCAGATCGCAGCGATAGCAGGTATCGAGCGTGGCGACGAGGCCCTGCTCGGTGTCGGGCGTGACAAAGACGTCGGCCGGGCCGCCAATCTTAAACGTGGTGTGCTCGCGCATGGGCTCGCTCATCAACACGTTGTCCTCGCCGGCAACGCCAGCGAGCGCGCACAGCAGGTCCTCGTTAAAAAAGTCGTTCTCGTGCATCCGAATATCCGCCTTTTGGTGGTCGTTGTCATCAATCGATTGCAATATACCCCACCTGGACGTATTTGGTGCGCTGGCGGCGATAAAACAGCCGTCTACCGGATTGGTAAAGTGTTTATCATCGAGGTAGAGGGGCAGTCGCTATACTTTCAAGAGATTGCGCGTAAACCCGGAAGGAGCGAGATGGCCAACAAAGTCACCCTCAAGCAGATCGCCCAGGAGGTGGGGCTTTCCCCCTCGTCGGTCTCGCTTGTTCTCAACAATCGGCCTTGTCGCATCTCGGAAGAAAACCGCAAGCTCATCAAGGAGGTCGCGGCGCGCAACCACTATGTTCCCAACCAGATTGCGCGCAGCCTGGTCATGCGCGAGTCACGCACCCTGGGCCTTATCGTCCCCAACATCGAGAGCCGATTTTTTGCCTCACTTGCCGGTAGCTTGGAAAAGCGCTGCCGCGAGGACGGCTATGCGCTCTTTATTACCAGCTCGGGCGGAAGCGCCGACGACGACCTGGAACTGCTGCGCCAGCTGGTGACGCGCGGCGTCGATGGTGTCTTCCTGGTGGTAGGCGACGAGTTCTCGGACGACCGTGCCCTGCGCGAAGAGGTCAGCCATCTACCCATCCCTGCCGTGATGGTCGACCGCGCCATTGAGGGGCTCGAGTGCGACAAGGTGATGTTCGACCACGAGATGGGTGGCTATATGGCTACCCGCTATCTGATTGAGCAGGGCCACCGTCGCATTGCCTGCTTGGTTAATGCGCGTCGTTCCAATACGGGTCGCAAGCGACTTGCCGGCTATGAGCGCGCGCTGCGCGAGGTTGGCCTGCCTATCGACGCGCGTTTGGAGTTTGAGAGCGAGTACTACATTCCGAGCGCCTACGAGGCCTCGGAGGCGGTGCTCGCAACCGACGCCACTGCCGTGTTCGCAAGCTCGGACAACATTGCCCTCGGTTTGCTCAAGCGTTTGCACGAGATGGGGAAGAGCATCCCGGGCGATATTTCGGTGGTGAGCTATGACAACTCGGCGGCCGACGTTCTCTTTGAGCCGGCGCTGACCGCCATTGAGCAGGATCCTGGTGTCCTCGCGGAACATGCTTTTGGCTGCATGTCCAAGCGTCTTGCCGGTAGGGGCGGTAGGCGTGCCGAAGAGGTCGTCCTGGAGCCGGCGCTTATCGTTAAGGGCAGCGTGCTCGAGCTTACTAAACATAACTAAACACGTTTATCAATTTGCAGAGACCGAATGTGGAGCACCTGTGGCAGACAATGCCGCAGGTGAATGTCGCGTTTTGTTGATCGATGTGATTGATAAGGGTGATAAAACGTTTTTTCACCATGATAAAACGTTTTAGCAAATATACTAGTCCCAACGAATGGTTGCCGTATTGGAGGGCGACCGCACAGCGGAGGGACATAAACAATGGCTAAAACACTGGGGACGCCGTGGCAAAAGCTGGGCCACGAGGTGCCGGCTTCCGAGCTCGAGGGCGTCGACCTGTATTGGCGTGCATCGAATTATCTGTCCGTCGGTCAGATCTACCTTCGCTCTAACCCGCTCATGCGCCCCGACTTTGTCGATGAGAAAACCGGCGAGGTGCGCGACTTTGGTCGCCCGGACGTTAAGCACCGCTTGGTCGGTCACTGGGGCACCACGCCCGGCATCAACTTCCTGTTCGGTCATGTCAACCGCCTCATCGCCGATCACAACCAGAACGCGATCTTCTTGATGGGCCCGGGTCACGGTGGCCCCGCTGGCACCGCCCAGTCGTTGCTCGATGGTACCTACCGCGAGATTCGCCCCGACATCACCAATGACGAGGCCGGCCTGCAGAAGTTCTTCCGCCAGTTTTCCTACCCCGGCGGTATTCCGAGCCATTTTGCGCCCGAGACGCCTGGCTCCATCCACGAGGGCGGCGAGCTCGGCTACACGCTCAGCCACGCTTACGGTGCCGTCATGGATAACCCGAGCCTGCTGGCCGTGGCTGTGGTGGGCGACGGCGAGTCCGAGACCGGTCCGCTCGCGACCTCTTGGCAGTCTAACAAGCTCGTGAACCCGGCAACCGATGGTATCGTCCTGCCGATCCTGCACCTCAACGGCTACAAGATCGCCAACCCCACCATTCTTGCCCGCGTGTCCGACGAGGAGCTCACCAAGTTCTTTGAGGGCATGGGCTATAAGCCGCATTTCTTTGTCGCCGGCTTTGACGACGAGAGCCATGCGAGCATTCATGCGCGTTTCGCCGCCCTGTTCGAGCAGGTCTTCGATGAGATCTGCGACATCAAGGCCACCGCTATGGCTCAGGCCACTGCGGGCGAGACCGTGGTCCGTCCGGCCTATCCCATGATCGTGTTCCGTACGCCCAAGGGTTGGACCTGCCCCAAGCAGATTGATGGCAAGAAGACCGAGGACTCCTGGCGCGCCCATCAGGTGCCGCTGGCGAGTGCCAAGGACACCCACGAGCACTTCCGCGTGCTGCGCGAGTGGCTGCGCTCCTACAAGCCCGAGGAGCTCTTTACGCCCGAGGGCCAGGTGCGCCCCGAGGTGACGGCCTTTATGCCGACCGGCGAGCTGCGTATCGGCGCCAATCCCAACGCGAACGGCGGCAAGGTACGCCGCGAGCTCGAGCTTCCCGATATTCACGATCACGAGATCCCCATCGCAAGTAAGGGCCACGGCTGGGGCTCCACCGAGGCCGCCCGCGTCTTTGGTGAGTACACTGCCGATGTTCTGGCCAAGAACATGGATGATTTCCGCATCTTCGGTCCCGACGAGACCGCGTCCAACCGCCTGCAGGCTGCCTATAAGGTGACCAAGAAGCAGTGGGATGCCGGTTTCTACGAGGACGATGCCAACGACGAGCTGCTGGCCGGTTCCGGTAAGGTTGTCGAGCAGCTGTCCGAGCACCAGTGCGAGGGCTTCCTCGAGGCCTACGTGCTCACCGGCCGCTCCGGTGTGTGGAGCTCCTACGAGAGCTTTGTCCACGTGGTCGATTCCATGGTCAACCAGCACTGCAAATGGCTCGAAGCGACCAAGCGCGAGATTCCGTGGCGTGCTCCTATCAGCGGCCTCAATATTTTGCTGTCGAGCCATGTCTGGCGCCAGGACCACAACGGCTTTTCGCACCAGGACCCCGGCTTTATCGACCTGCTGCTCAACAAGGCCAACGACACGCATGTCGTGAATGCTTATTATCCGGCCGATGCCAACATGGCCCTTGCTGTGGCCGAGCGCGTCTACCAGTCCACCGACTGCGTCAATGCCATCTTCTGTGGCAAGCAGCCCGCCCCCACCTTCCAGACGGTCGACGAGGCCAAGTCTGAGCTCGCCGAGGGCGTAGCGACCTGGGAGTGGGCATCGACTGCCGACTCGCTCGCCGAGGCCGACGTCGTGGTCGCTACTTGCGGTGACGTGCCGACGCTCGAGGCACTGGCCGCAACCGATATGCTGCGCGGGCTGGGCATCAAGGTCTGGTTTGTCAACGTAGTCGATCTGCTCAAGATCCAGAACGTCTGCGAGAACGACCAAGCCATCAGCGATGAGCGCTGGGCTGAGCTGTTTGGCCGCGGCGAGAAGCCCGTGCTCTTCGCATTCCACGCCTATGCCGGCACGATTCGCCGTCTGATCTGGAACCGTCCCGGCCACGATGCCTTCCGCGTTCACGGCTACGAGGAGAAGGGCTCCACGACCACGCCGTTCGACATGCTGCGCCTGAACAACATGGATCGCTGGGCCCTGGCCGCCGACGTGCTGCGCATGGTTGACGCCGATAAGTTTGCCGAGCAGATTGATGAGTGGGAGGCCTTCCGCACCGAGGCCTTTGAGTTCGCGTGCGACGAGGGCTTCGATCACCCGGCCTTTACCGACTGGGTCTGGCCCGACGCCGCAGCCGCAACCGCTGCCGACGGCGTACTCTCCGCAACGCAGCTAACTGCCGGCGACAACGAATAGCATCCGGGACGGTCTCGCGCTGGGGGCGGGGCGCGGGGGGGGGGGGGGGGGGGGGGGGGGGGGGGGGGGGCGCGCGGCGGGCCCCCCCCCCCCCCCCCCCCCCCCCCCCCCCCCCCCCCCCCCCCCCCCCCCCCCCTCGTCCGTGAACTTTTCCGCTGGGCGAGCCATAGACACCACGCACCGATGCGGTAAAGCGGCGGCTTGAAATTGGTGCTATATTCAACTTGAGTTGTTTAATACTAGTACGGGAGGCTGATATGGGGCTGTTCAAGAAGAAAAACCCGCAGGATGCCTTTGATCCCGATGTGTTTACCATCACGGATACGATTTTGGACCCGCCGCGGTTTACATTTTTGCCGGCTATCTACCAGGATGCCACGCGCCGCAAGTGGGCCGTGCATCAGCGCGGCGGCGAGCCGAAGATTTTTGACTATGCGGACGTGCTGCAGTGCGAAGTGGCAGAAGCTGGCAATCCGGAGGCCGAAGAAGCGGTCTCCAAACAAGAATTTGCCCAGCGTATTCTGGCAAATCCTGCCAAGGCGGCAAAAATGAACGCTGCCAAGCGTAATATGTGTCTTGGTATGGGCGTTGTTGTGGCGGTTCAGACGGGAAAAGGCAAGGTTTCCAAATTAGAGATTCCCGTTATGACCGACGAAGTCAAACGCGATTCAAACCTATATAAGTCGTATCGGAATGTCGCCGAGAAGATCAAGGCCGAATTTGATGCCATGGGAGGGCTGGCCTAATTTTGGCGGCATACGTTTCTGAATGAGGAGTCTGTGCAATGGCAGGCGAATCTTATGCAATCCCCCCCAAAGATCGTGCTGTTGAGGGAATTCTTTGGTATATCCAGCACCATCAGCTTGCCGGCGGCGATCGCCTGCCGGCTGAGCGAGTGCTGTGCGAAGAGATTGGCGTTTCGCGTACGGCGTTGCGCGCTGGCATCACACGGCTCATCTCGTGTGGAACGCTCGAGAGCCGTCGCGGATCGGGTACATATGTGTGTCCTCCCAAGCCGCTGAACATCTTCCAGGAAACGTATAACTTTTCCGATGCCGTGCGGACTGTCGGCCTGCACCCCTCTTCTCGTCTGGTTTCCACCGGGACCATCGAGGCGGATGAGGCGCTTGCCGACAAGCTTGGGGTGGCTGTGGGTGCTCCTTTACTCCGCATGCAGCGCATTCGACTTATAGAGGGCGAGCCGGCGTCAATCGAGACTGCTCACGTTAACCTGTCCCTGTGCCCATCGCTTCTCGAGCACGATTTTGAGTGTGAGAGCCTTTACGATGTCTTGCTCAAAGAAGGTGGCGTGCGTGTTGAGCATGGACGTGAGCATATCTCCATCTCGCGTTTGAACGCCGAAGAGGCCGAGCTGCTCCAGCAAGAAGAGGGAACGCCGGTGTTCTATGAGAGCACGATCGAATTTGATAAGGACATGCGTTTTGTGGAGCATTGCAAATCGGTGATTTTGCCCACAAAGTTCCGCTTTGCCGATAACGGCGAAAAGAACGGCATGAGGAGCGTGGCAGGTGAACAATGGCTGAAACAGTAGATGCCACCCCGGTTTATATGCGCATTCGACGCCGCATCGAGGAGCGTATCGAGCGCGGTATATATCCCACGGGCTCCATGATTCCGTCCGAGAATGAACTTGCCGAAGAGTTTGACACGACGCGCCTGACTATTCGAAGCGCTGTCGATGAGCTGGTTCGGCGCGGGCAGATTCGACGCGTCCGCGGAAAGGGCGCGTTTGTGGCGCAGAAAGTACCCGTTGCCTACGAGCGAACAGGAGGCTTTCGCGAGTCGGTTCGTGCTTCGGGCGGCGAGCCGTCCGTCCGCATCCTCGCGCGTTCCAAGCGTTATGCGGGGCCATATTATGCCAACCTGTTTGGCATTGCCGAGGACGATTTGCTGTATTCGATTCGGCGTTTGAACTGCGTCAACGGCGATCCTGTATCGATTGAGATGGCGTTCATCCCGTGCCTGCTGTTTCCCACAATCGAAGATATTGACGTGTCGGTCTTCAGTTTGTACGAGACCTATGAGATGCTGGGCCGAAAGCCGGTCATGGCACAGGAAAAGCTCGATATCGAGGCGGTGGGTGCACGCGACGCGGGCTTGCTTGGCTTGGAACAAGGGGATCTTGTTTTGCTTTTGGAATGCGTGAGCTATGACGCGAGCGGTCAGGCTATCGAGTATGTAAAGTCCTTCAATCGTGGCGATGCGGGCGGCTACACCTATACGTACTAGCTGGGGCTTTGCATCGCGCGCGGTAACAGCCGGTCTGTTTGGGCAATTTGACCGACTGTATATACAACCTTACAGGGCTCAAAATCGACCGTTCGCCGAAGGGGATAAATTAATCGACAAAGAGGTATCAAAAAGCCGTAACCTGTAACTGTGATTGGTATCAAATACTAATGATTTGTTACGAGGTGAGACGATGAAGATGCTCGATTACGTTCAGCTTGCCCATGTGCGTATGGGAGAGAACCTCGAGCGTTCGTCTGAGCTGGTAGCGCAGCTCGTTGATATTTTCCAGTCCGGTTCTTTTGACGCGCTGCGCATCGTTGCTTCGGGTTCGTCGCGCCATGCTGCGGATTGCGCCCGCGATTACCTGCAAGATGCGCTGCAGATGCAGGTGTCCGTTGTGACGCCCGAGGCCTTCGTCGATTTTGAACACACCTATCCACAGCATGCGCTTAACATTGCCGTCTCGCAGAGCGGCTATTCAACCAATACGATTGCGGCGCTCGATTACATGCGCGCACACGATATGGCTGCAGTTGCGCTCACGGCAAACGTCGAGGCACCCATCAAGGAATACGCTGACATCGTTCTTGACTACGGTGTGGGCGTCGAGTCGGTGGACTTTGTGACTCTGGGCGTCGAGGTTCTCGTTGAGTACCTGGTGCTCTTTGGTATTTACGGCGGTCAGGCGCGCGGAACGATTGACGCCAAGGGCGTTGCCCAGCGTCTTGACGACCTGCGCGAGGCTATCCAGGCCAATGCCGTGATGTGCAAGACCGCCGAGGCATATGTCCAAGACCACATGCTCGAGCTTTCTGAGCACACGCCCGCTATGGTCGTCGGCAACGGCCCCAACTACGGTGTTGCCGAGGAGGCAGCGCTCAAGCTGAGCGAGACCATCAAGATTCCTGCCATGCATCACGAAGGCGAGGAGTTCGTCCACGGTCCCGAGATGCAAATCGTTCCGGGCTATCTGGTGTTTATCGTCGACGATCCGCAGGGGTCGGAGCGTCTTGCGGATATCGCCGATGCGCTATCGAACGTTACGGCAAAAACGGTGCTGCTCACGGCCCATCCCAAGGGTAGGGCTCACGAGGTTGCGGTGCCTCAGGTGGCTCCGCTGCTCAGCGCAATTCCCAATCTTGTGTTCTTCCAGACGGTTGCGGCCATGATCGCCGAGCGTCTGAAGTCATGGGACGTGCACCCGTATCTCGATGCCGTCTCCAAGCAAATGGAGGTCAAGGCAGAGGGCTACGAAGAGTCAATCAATGCGCTTAAGGCCAAAGCGGCTGAGTGTTACGGAATGTAAGCGGGTTTTGATGCCCGTTGGCATGGGGGATGTGGAAACAACCCCAGAAAGGAGAGACAAATGAAGGAAACCGAGAAGATCGAGATCATGCATTTCGACCAGGAGGGCTACCTCGAGGACGGCAAGGCGCTCTACGAGACCGGCAAGAAGATGACCGCGCTCGCCGACAAGGTCGCCGACGAGGGCTACGACGCCGTGTTCCTGATGGGCGTCGGCGGCACCTGGGACGAGCTCATGCAGCTCGAGTACCTCATGAACAAGT
>NZ_JBQHUO010000014.1:0-40384 GCF_052065125.1 Collinsella sp. HCP28S3_G2 | reverse complement strand
ACCCTGCCTACCTGATGATTTTTCTCTCAACATGGGGTAGCTAAAAGAGCCCCGTCCCAAATTAGCTACCCTGGCGGCACCCCCTGCTAGCGGGGCGCGTAGCAGGCCGCAACGTGTTCTGAGACGCGGCGCTGGCCCTTGGCGGTGTCGACATCCCACAGCTCGTAGGCACGTGCCTCGACCAACTGGATATCGGCACGGCCGCGCAGCAGCGACGATCCGCCGTCCTTGCCCTTAAGCCCCATAAGGTTAGGAAAGAAGCTCGCGGGGAACAGCACCGGAGAGGCCGGCTCGCCGTTCAGGGCAAGACGCACGGGCGCGACACCGCCGTTGGCCTTAAAAGCACCGGCGAGTGCCTCAAAGGAATCCGAACTCACGAGCGGCTGGTCGCCCGGCAAAAAGAGGCAGCCCCTCCAATCGCGATCGGCTCCCCAAGTAAGGCCGGCGCGCACGCTCTCGCTCCTGAGCGCGCCATCGTGCCGTACGCACGCGCAGCGCAGCTCACGGCAGATCTCGGCAACCTGGGGCCAGCGCGTCGTAACAACAACGTCAAATCCCCTGGGCACCGATTCAATCGTCCGCTGAATCAGCGGCTCGCCATAGATATCGGCAAGCATCTTGTTAGAGCCAAACCGCTTGCCCTCGCCCGAAGCCATAATGACGCAACCAAGTTTCATGGCGATACCTCCCCTGAAGCCATCGTACCCATAACGCGCGTCGCGGGGCATCTACATCGAAAGCGCTTATCCCGCACGCCCACGATGCAAAAAGGGGGCACCCCGCCGGTTGGCAGAGCGCCCCCTTTACATGGCTTACCTCAACCCGGCTTTAGGCCTGAAACCAACGGACGGCGTTGCGCTCATAACGCAGCGACGCTTTCGTTATTTGCGAACAAGTGGGGTTTATGGCAAAGTGTGCCCAAACTAATTTTTAGGAAGGCACCCATGACCCCCGCACAGATTGAGTTTTTTAAGCGCCTTGCACACGGCCTGGCGCTCCAGTTTGGCCCCAACTGCGAAGTCGTCGTCCACGACCTGGAGACCGAGGACGTGGATCACTCTATCGTGGTGATCGAAAACGGCCATGTAAGCGGGCGCAAGCTGGGTGACGGTCCCAGCCATATTGTGTTTGAGTCCATGCACGAGGACACCACCGACGTGCACGACCGCGAGCCATACCTCACCAAAACCGCCGATGGCAAGCTGCTTAAGTCCTCGACCATCTTTATCCGCAACGACGAGGGCAAGCCTGTCGGCATTTTGGGCATTAACTTTGACATTACGCTCATGAAGGCTTTTGAGCGCTCGCTCGATGCCTTTACCGGCACCGACGGCACGGGCTACACCGAGCCCGAGCCCATTACCAAAACCATCGGCGACCTGCTCGAAGATCTGCTGCGCGAGTGCGAGCAATACGTGGGCAAGCCCGCAGCCCTTATGACCAAAGATGAGCGCATTCGCGCCATTGGCTACCTCGACCGTCGCGGCGCCTTCCTCATTTCCAAGTCGAGCGAGCGTGCCTGCGAGTTCTTTGGCATCTCTAAGTACAGCTTCTATAGCTACCTCAACGAGGCCAAGGCGGCGGCCGGCGAAAAATAGTCAGCGCGCCTGCGCCCCTCCCCTTTTGGGCGCGAGTTCTGGAATGCACGAATCCAAGACTCGGCCGCAAGGCAAGTTCCATATAATCGATGAGATAGACGGTTCGAAAGGATGGAACAAGATGGGGTCGAGCAACGCATCGCGCAACGACCACGGAGGCTTCGCTTCTGCCGCCAGGCATGCGAAACGCGCGTTTGACGAGGGCGAAGACGATCTGTTTGCGTTGAGCCTCGACGACGTGATGAGTGATCGCCCCTGGACAGCCGACGAGCACATGGGCGACGGAACCCATTCGGCAGGCGATCCTTCCGAGACGGCATCGTTTATCGCCGCGGCGCAGCATCTTGCGCCCGAACCGCCCGTTGCAGATCTCGACGACTTTGCGACCCGTCAGCTTGCTTTCGATTCCTGGGCTGATGCCGATCTGGACGAAACATCTGCCGGCGCGCCGACGCTCGGCGAGCCGGTAAATCCGCTTGTCGCCGCGTCCGCTTCCGAATACGAGCCGGACGACCATGCGCAAGCTATGCCCACATCCTCATACACCGATAGCCACACTCACAACGACGATTATTATGGCGACTACTACGCCGCGGAAGAGGCGCCGCGCTTTTTGGATTTCAATCCAGTAGCAAAGATTATCTTTATAGCGATCGTCGTGGTGCTGCTTGGCGTCATTGCGTTTGAGGGATTCCAGCTATTCCGCGGCCCCACCGCCTCCGAATCGGCAACGCAGCAAAAAGAGAACGACAATCAGCACCTGGACATCAACACCCTCAAGGGCGACCCCAACGACGGAGACGAGTAGCGAGGGTCGGGGGCGGCTGAAGCGTCCATATGTAGCACCAGCTTCTACGTGCTGTTTTGTCATCCGGTTACACTTTTCCGGATGTTGAGACCGTCAGATTCGACACTTTTCCGTACTTTCTTACGGCCGATTTCGACACTTATCCGAATACAGGTCGAATAATCGCCGCGCAATCAGGCGTCGCTTGCACGTCATTTCGCAGGCGGCGCTTGATTTCTGTCCGCGCGCGCTGATAGACTCCATCGTGCCCGCAAGGAGCGGGCGCGTTTTATCCAGAGTCGGGGTAGAGAGTTGGCTCCACGATCCCGACGCCAACCGGCCAAGAGGCACGGTGGCCCTGCCAACATCGATGAAAGGAGTCCGTATGGACAATTTCTCCGTGCGCAGCGAGCGCAACTTCCACAACCTGGTCGTCAAACCGAATCACATGCATCTTCTGGATAAGCCAAATGGCTACGCCTCGGCCATGGTCAAGAGTAGTCTCTCCCACCAGATGCGCTTTACGGTGCAGGTGCTCGAAGAAGAGCTCTGTGCTGCTGGCAACCCGCATGTGTTGCAGATCAAGCTGCTCGGAGACGATTTGCGCGAGCCGTCTAGCTGGGAGCTGTTTGCAGACGGCACGTGCATCGCGGACGGCTCGGGCGACTTTGCCCGTGAGTGCTTCTGCGAGGGGGCCGAGGTGTTTTTGGACCTGTGTCGTGATGCCGTCGAGGCTGCCGAGCTGCGTCAGTGGAGTCAGAGGGAGTACGAGCTGTTGAGTGCGGCGCGTGGGATTGCGGGGGTGTAAACAGGCGGAGCGCTCCTGAAGCCTTATTCCACACGATCGGGCGTACTCATCTGCAACTCGACTTACTACCAGATGGTGTAATCACGTTTCACGTCGGTTAAGCCAGACCCCGGCCGGTCGTTGGCAAGTGAAACAACATCTCCCACCCATAGGCCTTCTAAGACCGGCCGTCCACTATAGCCCAAGCGGTTAGCGTCTCCCAAGATCGCCATGGACACGTCTTCCAAGATGCCCCCTCAACCGTGCAGAGATAACAGCCACCCATACGGTCGATGTGCTCCTTGCACGTCTCGCTGACCACGCAACGATGGAAAACAGGTTCCTGGCGGATGACCCCTGATGGGAATGCATGAAATCGGCATCGAGGCCATCGTCTGTCGAGCAACACCTGCCCATGCCCTTAAAACATGAGAACAAGACACCAACATCGGTATCGTTTTCAATTCAGTTTAAAACTGAGGAGATACAGGAGCCCGCCGAATAAACTAAGACTCACTTAGTAATTGATAATTTTCTGACTAGATATATAATATCTGACTGTAATAAGGATTCTTTACTTTGTGAGGCATAAATGACTTCAACGGATGAAGAACTAGTCAGCAGGCTCCAAGCTCACCTGTCAACCATTCGCAAGGCAGCGGGCTGGAGTGGCGAACGGCTTGCGAACGAACTAGGCATAACAAAGCAAACCGTCAGCAGCCTTGAGACGGGTAAAACGCAGATGACGAAGATGCACTATCTCGCCATCAGGGCGGTATTCAACAACGAAATCGCCGTCAGCGGAAACGAAGATCTGGCAAAAATAATTCAGCTATTCGTTGACCAACCAGTAGCACCCAAACTAGAGAAGATGCAAAATGCCCTTAAAGAAGGGGATGAGAAGGGGGCACAACAAGAGGCAGCTACTAAGCAGAGCGCCATAGTTGGAGCAACCGCTCTCACCGCCGCCCTAATCCCCGCTTCATCGGCATTGATTCCGGCATTGGGCTCTCTTGCATATCAACTTGCAAAATCAATCAAGAAATGAGGTGTACAGAAATTGGAGTCGGAAAATACTGATCTGTCCGCAAAGAACAAAGGCCTCGTGTGGCTCGAGCAGCACAAAGTCCAGATTGGCATCGGTGTATTTGTGGCAATCAGTTCAATCGTTAGCATTACGATTGCCACGAAAACAGGCCATATGCCTAAATTCAAAACTACTTGTACTGGTGTAGACAAAGGTGTTGCCACGATTGCTGAGGCGGCGGAAAAGACCTCCTTGCCAGTGGTCAACCTTACCGGAGTCGAGAAGACCGCAACGGGACTCGGACATGACTTGCTTCTTTCGAATCAGGCAGTTAACAAGCGTCTCGTCTCCAGCGGAATGATGACAAAAGAGCCTTGGGGTTACAAGCTCACAGAAGTCGGCAAACTCTTTGGGAAAGAAACGGTCAAAGTAACGCGCGCCGGTTATACCTTCTCAAATATCGAATGGGATGAAGCGGTTGTCCCGTTTGTTTTTACTTCCGACGAACTTGCGAGCATTAACGCCAAAAAACTCGCATTGCGCAAGTCATAGCCCAGTAGTCAAATCTGATACACCGTGCGTCCCGCGTACGTAAACGAAAAGGAGATACCATGGTCATATACAGAACTCAAGAATGGAACGGATACGGAAAGCAAAACTACTACTGGAATGAATACCGCCGTGGGGGCGACACGGTTGTCAAATACAAGTGCAATAGGCGCAAGTTCTTCGATGGGGACGAAAGCAGCTGGGAGGAAAGCGAGCATGAAGAAGATTCGTGGAGCATTGACGATCCCAATATGCCCGATTGGCTGAACGGCTATCTCTAATAACTATTAACTAGCAGCCCTTGAAAGCCCCACTTCCCACAGGGAATGTGGGGCTTGATATTGCCCTCCTGTCCGAAAGCACTTTCCATCTCAGCTTTCAAACTAGGCAGCCACAATGGCATGCGCCATGGCCGTCAGTTCACCAATCTCAGTAAACCTGTCTTTTGTAATGCGACCGACCAATGCGCCGACTCTCTGGTCGGTCGCATCGACATCACAAGCGATGCGCAGCCCGGGAGAGCTGCCAAAAGCAGCTGCTTGTTTGATGAACAAAAGCGTAGAAACCCGCATCCCGAATATGGCGGGATGCGGGCACGGACGATCGGCGGCCTGATAACAATTAATCAGAGATCCAAATCGTTTTTAGCGAGGTTATCCTCTTAGATATCTCTAAAGGAACCTTTACTCCCCAAACCTATAGTCGTTGATATCCAATGTGGAGCAGTTCTCGCTTATTGCTCGAACTGTTTGCACGGGGATTCCGTCTTCGACATGAGCGGAAACGCTAAACGAAAGCTGCACGTCGGCACCGCCCAGCATGTTTAGTTGGCTCACCACTTCATCCATGATGGTCTGGATGTTGCGATTGACACGAGTGTTGTCGAGCTTTGCCGTCATATGGAAGGATGTCTTTTGCCTCGCGGGCTGCACCACCACTGGCGTCGTGTCGACAACCGTGGTCCTGCCGTCCGTATCCGTTACGGTTTCGGTCGTCGTAGGGCCAAACGTAAACCCATGCCCACCGTTGCTGGAGCTCTGCGCGGCCTCCGCAGCCGCAGCGCGAGCAGCAGCCTCTTCCTCTTCAATCTGCTTTGTTGCCACAGTCGGCTTCACCAGCAGGTCGCTCTCGTTGATAAATGTCTTCTGCTCACCAAACGTCAGCTCCATATAGCGATCGTCCGAGAAGCCAGCAGCAAGGCCAAAATATTCCTTTGAGCCCAGGCCCCTTTGAATCGCGTCCTCGAGCACGCCATAGCACGACAGCCTGGGAAGATAGCAATAAGAGCACAGGAACTCCCACAGACGCTTAATCTGGATGTGGTCCGCGTCCTTCCAGAGCACTCGATCGAGCTCCATCTTAAGCAGGGCGGGTGCCCAGGTCTTGATGGCCGCCTCATCGGAAACAAGCTTACGCGCCATCTTGGCAACGATATTTTCGCCGCCGCCCTCAACGTGCTCTGCTTCCCAAACGATATCCATCGAGCCGCTAAAAAGGTCAACGCGCGGATAAATAAGCCAGCTATAAGCCTCTTGGATCTTCAACTCGAGTGATTCGTCAGAACGCCTCACACTCTGGTCAGTCTCGCGCGTCTGCGCCACATCAAGATTTAGCGACTCGCGATCTTTCTTGATGGAATCCCAAGCAAGATACTGCTTCGCCGCAGTCACAAGCTGCGCATAGTACGATGCGTCCGCAGCGGCGAACACAACCATATTCTTGTACGCACGCGGAGACGTACCGCGATTTGAGAGCATCTCCGAGGCCAAGGTGAGTGCCGCGGAATCGGCCGTCTTTCCACGATGATTGGCGGACGGCGTCAACACCACCAGGCGCAGCGTCTGATCATCCGGAACGTCAAGCGAGCCTGCAGGACACACATGAATGCCCGAGAAAGGATCAACCTTGCGCAGTTTCTTTAGACGACTCTCGACCTCATAGAGCGCGTCGGAGTCTTTGACTTGTTGGGCGCGGTCATCGGCAACTTTGCGCAACGTGGGGCGCGTATCGTACCAAAAACGGTTGCCGTTGACATCGCTATAGAGGAAAGACGAGGATGTCTGCAGTGTGCCCAAGGCGTCATTAAATACGGAAAGGTTCTCGCCAGGTTGGACCGTGCCCAAGCGAATATGTGCGCGCTCAATACCGCGAACGGACTGTCCGCCCACGTCGGGAGCACTGCCAAGCATGATGGTACGCGCAACACGACGCGATGCCAAAAGGTTGCCGTAACGAGTGTTGTTACCGTCATTGCGATATGGAACGGACTGCTTGCCGTCGATCTCGGAATCAACAACCGCATTCCAGTTGTCATCAAGATAGCGCGTGAGCTCATCGCGCACGCCAGGCACATCGAGGGGGAACGACCCCGGCATAATCATGGGCGAAGGGTCCTGGTTCATCCACAGCTCGTGAATAACCGAGGCCATTAAGCGCAGCACGCCACGGGTACGTTGAAACTTTTCGAGCGTTGCCCAGTCCTCGTAGAGGCGATCAAACACTTCGGGGTGAATCGGGTAACAAGAAACCATGCGGTCGCGGTATTCAAGCTCGCGTGACTCCACCGGGAAGTCCGTTTTATTTTCGTTATACATCTTGCTAAACGTCGCGCACACTTCATCGCGAGCGGCATCATCCTTGCAGTCAAGGAAAAGCCTGCGGCGCACAACCTCGAATCCTTCGTTTGCCGCCACGGGCTTCCAAATGGCCTCCATGCGCCCAAAGGTATGCTCAATCTGCTCCAAAGCTCGCTGGCCCGCCTCACCACCAATCTCGTTGTCAGATTCGGGAATAGAGGCTACGACCAGACTACACTTCGAAGCGCGTGCTGCCTCAGTGAGCTCCTGGATAAAGGTGATGAAGTTGTCGAAGCTGCCAGCGTTAAGCCCATCGACGCCATAAATCTTCTTGGCATAGGCAACAAGCTCGTCCATAAGAACAAGGCAGCAGCCGCAGTCATCGAAAAGCTCAGTCAGGGCAGCGGATCCCGGCGAAACACCCTTCTTGTCGGCATCTTTCACATAGTCATAGAGCTCGGGCCTGCCAGCTGATTCTGCGAGCTGATATGCCATATGGCCCCAGAGCGTGTTGACCATGATGCCAGGCATGGTAGCTGGGCGCATGGCTTTTGCCGGGTTGATAGAGGTGCCCACGAGCACAGCAACATGCACCTCAGGGACCTCGGCAACGCCCGCCGCTTCAAGCACAGAAGCAAGGTTAGCAATTTGTCCCACGCGCGAACGGCTGCGCATCATGTGGTAGAGAGCGAGCATGCTGTGCGTTTTGCCGCCGCCAAATGCTGTCTTTAGTTGAATGACAGGCTCGCCGTCCAGACCAGCCACGCGGCGCAATGACTGCACGAGCAGCCCTTTCATGCCCTCGGTCACATACGTTCGATTGAAGAATTCGACCGGGTCGCGATACTCCAGCTCGCCCTTGCCGCGCGCCACCTGGGCAAGATCGGCCGCAAACTCGGCGTTTTTATAGCGCCCCTCAGCCACATCCATATGGGGCTCCATGACGTCGCGCCAACTCGGCAGCCCTCGCACGGCCTTGGTTTGCTCGAGGGACCTCCTGCGAGGTGCTGGGGTCTCCACGCCAGCATCGACGTTCGTTGTCACTGCCGTCGAGCCATCGGCGCTGCCATAACGAACCTCGCGTAGCATCGCGTTGATCTGCGCCGCAGTATCCTGATCAATCTGCTCGGCCAAGCGGCTCATGGTATCGAGCGCACGCCATGCATCGCTGTCCGAAATGCCTCCCATACCGCGATGCGCGACCTTGTTACGAACGCCCTTGAGCTCCATGACGTAGTTCTTGCAATCCTGAGGCAACCTAAGGCGAAACACATCGCGCCAGTTGATGTCAACGAGCAGCAAGCACAAGGCAATATCGAGCGAGTCGGCAAGAGTGGCATAGTCACCCGATGCAGGCAGGTTGCGCTTTTGGTCATCATAGAGCTTATTGAGTACGCCAACCTGCCAAAAATCATTGCCATATGCCTGGGTAAGCTCGCGCATCACATAGGGGTCGAGAGCCTCGAGCAAAAAGTCAAAACCCTTATTGAGAAGCTCGCTGTTGTTGCTGTTGTTCTCCATGGTTTATCTCCTTGAGACTTAATCGAAGAGCGAGTCTTGTGCGGGTCGCTCGACGGCAAGCTGCGCTGCCTTCGACTGTATCTCGGGCCATGCCGTTACGAGCGAGTTGTAAGCAAAGGCCTCCTGCTGCCAGTTGCGTTTGTCCGCAATGGTAAAGAGGCGATACGCAAGCGCCTTGGCACCATCGGCACGACCGCCGAGCGTTTGGCTAACAATCTTGGCACAAGCCGCAACACCGCCCTCCTCGAGCGCATGCGTAAGCTGCTGAGTCGTGAGCCAGGTAGGCGCCTTAAAGTCAACGCGCTCCGACACCTCGCTACGGTCGAGCAAGTGCACATTTCCCTTAACAGAAGCAAGGAGCCCTTGGGCTGCCAGTCCTTCGATGGAAACGTTCTTAGCGCGAGCAAGCACGTCGGCTTCTCCGAACTTAATGGTGTCAAAGGCTTTCTGCGTATAAAGATCGACGCAGAAGCGGCTCTCGCGATCGAGTTCGCCATCCTGGTCGCTAAAGTACGCATCGACCTCTTGGTTGATAAGTTGCAGCGCTGCACGCACCGTCATGGGGCTACCGTCGGCCTCGAGCACCTGGCTGTAGCGCGAATACACGCCGATACCAGGTCCGATAGCCGATTGTGCAAGATCAACAGGTGCGATATTCGAAGAACGAAGTTTATCGAGCGCAGGACCCAGCTCACGCTTGAGCGCCACCACGAAGTCTCGTCGCGTCCCCATGGGCGCGCCCTCGGGGCGCCTGCGGCACACGAGGACGACAGACGTCGCAAGAGCATTAACCGATGATTTGAGGGCAGTTACCAGCTCAGTTCGAATTGGCCAAGTTCCCACAATGGAAAAACCAGCATGGATAATCGCGGAGAGCATCGTCTCCCAGCCAGTCGACGCCGTGGATTCCACGTCATTTGAGGTCTCGGTCTCGCTCTGCTTGAAGGCGTAGTAGATAGTCACGGGCACGTCCTCGCGGGCGTACTTGTTCACCTGCTTGAATGTGCTGAACATGCCTTCCTCGAAGAACTTACGCGCACCGTCCTTGCCGCGGTCCTCGCGGTAGGGCGTGGCGACGAGCTCCTCGTGCTTAGGCACGAGCATAGTACTGAAGAGCTTGGGGTACGTACTGCGCAAAGACTGACGCAACCACACATAGAAGTAGTCCGAGAGGTCCGCGTAGCCGATGTTGTCGTAGTAGGGCGGATCCGTAGACACGAGGAGACCGCGCATGCCATTATCGCTTTGAGCGTCGAATTGACACACAGAGCCAACTATATTTGTCTTTGGCAATTCGACCAAGCAATCAAGAACCCACTTAATCATGCTTCTAAAACTACCCGATGAAGCAGAGAGTGGATTTGCCTCGGCATAATCCCATTTCATAGGAATAGCCTGTCGTCCGAACACGTTTGACATGGTGTCTCTAGATGTGTGCCAAGAACAGATTGAGGAGTTGTAGTCCGTCATTTTGTCAATCACAAACGCCAGGTACACGCCGACAGCCTCGCCGTAAGCACGAGCGCCGGTGCCGCCGTCCGCCAGGCCGATGCCGTCATCGGGCAGGCCGGCGGCAACGGCGTCCGCCTCCGCCTTCCTCTGTGCCTCGCCGACAAGCGCCGAGAACGTCGTCAGCGCCGTCAGCTGTCGGTTGGTGAAGAGCTTCCAGAACTCGTCGAGGCCGTAGACGTTCGTGTTCAGATGACCCGGGTAATAAGCGAGCTTGCCCTGGGGATAGTCATCGGGCATCGGAACGTCGGCGGCAGCTATCTGCACCTCGTCTGGCGCGATGTAGATTCTGCCGCGTTGCCCTTCGGCGACGATAGCCATGAGCTTGGCGCCCATGCGTCCCTCGCGCGACTCTTCGCGTATATGGTCGAAAGCGATAGGTGCCCCGCAGTGCACGCAGGTCGCGCCGCGGCGGTTCACCGTGCCGTCCTGCGCCGCCTTGCCGGGCGCGACCTCGAAGCGCACCTCTCCGCCCTCGCAGACGGGCTCGACGTGCCACTCCTTGCCCTTCTTCTTGGAGAGGTCGAACGAGCGCACGAGGATCGCCTCGTGCCCGCAGGCGGGGTTGGGGCACTTGACGGTGCGGGCCCACAGCCATGCGATGACGGTCGCCTCGCCACCGCCCTGCTCGGCAGGCACCCGCACTTTGGGGTACATATGCCCGATGCGCTGGGCAGCCTCCTCCTTCATCCAGGTTCCATAGTACTTAACGTCGGCCGCCAGACCAGCATTGCCACTCCAGCCTCCATTGGTCAGCTTGCCACAAGCCTCGGGATTAACAGCAGGCTTGTCCGTGAACAGCGGCGGGATCTCGATCATGGCCTTATTGATGGTCACAGCAACCGGGTTGAGGTCCTGCGCATAGGCCTCGAGGCCCAGACGCTGCGCCTCCAGCGGTATGGCACCGCCGCCTGCAAAGGGATCCAACAGAGGCGGCAAATCGTCGCCCATCGACTTTTTAATCTCGGCCTTGGCGGCATTAAGTACACGCTCGCTATTGGAGTTTTCCCATACCACAAGTTCCTCGAGAATTTTGAACAGGCGATCGCGCTCGGCAGCTTGGTCTTCCTCAGTTGGGAACTTTTCGGGATGAGCAGAAGGATCGTCGACCAGCGACGACCAAATGACAGCACGCGCTGCCGCAAGTGGACGGCGGGCCCACCACAAGTGCAGCGTCGACGGATGGCCGTGGCGGATGGACTTTTCGCGGGCAGATGCCGCATTGATGGCGTCGAGCGGCAGCGCCACCTCGATGAGCTTCTTCTTTACTGCCATGTCTGCTCCCTCTCTAGTATCACGTCGCCCGCTTCCTTGAGGCGCGCGATGTCGTAATTCGTGCTTGCCGCGGCATAATCCGGCGGACTTGTAAATGGATGTGCGATGTAAGAAGTTCGGGTCGTGTTTCCATCGACCTCGACCAGTGCGAGCACAAAGGCATCTGGCCTGTTGAGCGCACACATCACTTCGTTGTGCGAGACGGTGACCGTAGTGGCGCCCGCGGTGCGACCCTTGACCTCAATCATTCGCAGCGCCGGCCCCTTGGCACGAAGCGCATCGGGCACCACGGATTCGACGTCGTAGCCGCAGTTATCGGCACTGCGGTCCCGCGGCGTAAATCCCAGCTCCCGCTCGATAGCCATGACGGCACGCATGCCGGCAAGCTCTACCTCGCGCCTGCCCGCCGCACTGGATGCGGTGGTAGCATGTGAGTCGTGGGGCAGCATGCCAACTGGAATCACAAGCGCGCCGCCCAGCACCCTCGGAATCGCGGGAGTGATGTTCTTTTCGCGCTGCAGCTCCGCCAAGCGCATTTGTCTGCGGTCGCGCAGATCGTCGGCGCGACGACGAGCATTCAGAGAGCTCAGGCGTGTCTTCTTGCCTTGCTTTTCTTTCTCCTCCAGCTCCCACGCGCGACCATCCCAATAATTGGCCTCTTCGGTAAGACGCGCGTCAACGGCTCGCTCGATCTTCTCGACCTGCGGAATACGACGATTGCGCACCTCTTTGAGGCTCACAGGGAGAATCTCGCGAATGGCGAAATCCATGGCAAGCGCATCAATGTCACCGGTAAGCCACTCCTGCTCAGAAGCGATAGTGTGCGCGGCAGATGCCTCGGACGGACGAGGACCGCGATAGTCCAAATAGGGCGCATAGCCCGCATCACAAGCTTCGCCCGCAGCGTCAACCTCAACGAACCTAAACTCTTTGGATACCGTACGTTTGGTGCCGTCGGCCAGCGTCGTATCGTCCTGGACGGAGTTCTCGATATAGAGTAAGAGTCTCGGCTTGTCTCCAAAATCTCTATCGTCCACGAGCACACAGCCCCGCTTAAGCGCCGAACCCATTTGGCCAATCAGCACCTTCACCGTTGCATCCAAAAGCGGTTCACCGGGGCATACCAACTCCGCGGGAACGAGTCCAGGACCCTCTTTAGATTCTTTGTCAAAGCAAATACGCTCATAGGAGGCAAGCACGTGGCCGCATTCGCCGCCCATGCTCATCGAGCGAACCGAGAACGGCACCTCGAGCACCTCGAACCTGCCAGGCTCGCGAGATGTCACGCGTCCTCCCAAGCGCTTCATTGCCGCCATGAAAAATGCCTGGATAAAGTGCGGCTCGAGCTTGCGCGCCTCCATGCGCTCCATGTCCTCGCGGATAGCGCTTACGCCGCGAGCGTCCATGACGTCATCGGTAAGCGCATATTCTTTGAGAAGCCGTTTAATGGAGCTCGTATCGAGCGATGCATCGACCACCTGGTTGAGCCGCGCCCGTACCTCGGGGTCATCGCCATAGCGAATCGCATCGAGGAGCAAGTCACGGAGCGTCTTGCCTTCAAAGGTAACTCTGCCCAAGATGTCGAAAACCTTGCCGCCCAGCGCGGCACGTTCCACCTCGAGCTTGCTGAACAGGCGTTGGAATACTTCTCCCTCGCGCGTCTGCGTGGAGACAAGGTTCCACAGATGACATACTTCGGTTTGACCGATGCGGTGAATACGACCGAAGCGCTGCTCGAGTCGATTGGGATTCCACGGCAGGTCGTAGTTGATCATAAGGTGCGCACGCTGTAGGTTAATGCCCTCGCCGGCGGCATCCGTAGCGACAAGGATGCGCGAGTTCGCATCCTGCTTAAACATTTCCTCGGCACGATGGCGCTCGTCGCGCGTCATACCGCCCTTAATGGTGAGCACGGCAGTACGGTCACCCAGGAGGGAGCCAATCTTCCCTGCGAGGTAGTTCAATGTGTCCTTGTGTTCGGTAAAGATGATCAGTTTCTCACGTCGACCGTCCATGCCAAACATATTGGAATCGTCTTGCAGCAGTCGCGAAAGCTCCTCCCACTTACGGTCCTCGCCACTAATGCGAACATCGTTTGCCTTGCGCTCAAGCGTGCGTAAAATCGCGATCTCGGCATCGAGCTCAGCTGCAGTCGCCGCCGCAGAAGCGGTGTCTACGACGTCATCTTCCATTTGTTCGTACTCTTCGGAGTCGTAATCGTCCTCGTCAAAATCTCTGGCATCGATGCCCCATTTATCTGTATAGGCGACCTTGCCGCTCGCAACGCTTTTTGCCTCGGCGAGCTTGGACTCAAGCCGTATGCGACGACGCCGAAGCGACTGGTAGATGGCCTCGGGACTCGACGCAAGACGACGCTGCAAGATAGTCAAAGCAAAGCCGACGCTGTTCTTATGCTTGCCACCCAAGCGCTCTGCACGGTTAAACTCCTCGGTGACGTAATGAGTCACCGAGTCATAGAGCTCCTGCTCGGCAGGAGATAGGTCGTACTCGACTGTGTAGGCGCAGCGTTCGGGGAATAGTGGACGTCCATCGAACTTGAGCAGCTCCTCTTTCACGAGGCGACGCATGACATCAGAAACATCGCAGTCAAGCGAAGCGGCGGGCGGAAGGCCCTGAGCCTGGCCGGCAGTGGAGCGCGCCGCAGGATTCTTAACGCGGTTGCCTCCCGCAAACCGGTCCTTGTCCACGAGCGCCATAAAGTAGCGAAAGTCAGCCGGCTTACCGTTATGAGGCGTAGCCGTCAGAAGCAACAAGTTTTCGGTTGTGTCACCCAAGAGCTGACCGAGCTTATAGCGTTTGGTCGGTTTAAACTCGCCGCCAAAGTTTGTCGCGCTCATCTTGTGGGCCTCGTCGCACACCACAAGATCCCACGAAGTTGCCCTTAGCTTCTTTTGGATCTCGTCGTTGCGAGCCAGCTTATCTAGGCGGCCGATACAAAAATCGACCTCATCGAAGGGATTCCCGGTAGCAGAAGACTCCAGCACATCGTTTGTAAGCAAGCGGAATTTGAGCCCAAACTTTTGCCATAGCTCGTCTTGCCACTGTTCCACAAGATTACCGGGAGCCACGATAAGGCAACGCCTAAGATCGCCGCGAGCAATCATTTCTTTTATTAGGAGGCCCGTCATGATGGTCTTGCCTGCACCGGGGTCGTCCGCCAGCACATAACGCAGCGGCAAGCGCGGCAGCATTTCCTTGTAGACGGCCGAAATCTGGTGCGGCAGCGGCTCGATAGACGACGTACGAATAGCCAGATAGGGATCGAACAGATGAGCCAAACCTATGCGATATGCCTCGGACACGAGTCGCAGGTCATCGGGGTCGGCATCGAACGCCCAGGCGCTGGACTTTTCGATGATGTATTTATCCTCATCTGTATCGAAGAGGGGTCGGTCACCCAGTGCGCCCTGGTCCGTCTTGTAGATTACGTTTAAGACGGAATCGCCATGCCATTCGACAGCCTTAATGGTCACGGGCGAATCCCCCGCGATACCGCGAACGCGCGTACCGGGCGTTATCTCTGCTAGCTTTGCCATCACGCGCCCCGCTTTACGAGAAGCGGAAATGCATGTCGCAAGATAACGCTAGGATTGTCTATCGAAGGAAGACACTCGCTAGCGAGCACCCCCCCCCGAAGAGTTTTCGTCTGAATGGCCACGAAAAATCTCCTGGGTTTTATTGATACCGGGGTGAACGATAAATCACCCTTGTTACAGCTTTATCTATTGTCTTTCAATCAGCTTGCCGTGTCATGGGGTTTTCTGCAAAAGGAATCGTTTTTACCTCGCGCGGTTTGTTGCTCAACAATGCTGCGAATAGCGTGAATGCCTTGTGATCACTCCGCGTCGCCGGTGCCCATTAGCACGCTTACAGACGCTTTGGCACCTAACGCCCGTTGTTCGATGCGTGCCCTTTACTCAAACGCCTACACTTGAGCATTACAGGTCAATTCCGCCAACAGGCAAGCGAGGCTAACATGCGGTCCGAAAACGAACAGATTCATTACCGAGCAAAGTTCAGGCTTTCGCCCTATTCGACCACCACGCCCTCAATCGTCGATGCGTATCGTCAGATCTACACCTGGGTGCGCGATAAAGAGCAGCGCAAGCGTCATGAGCAGAGTGCCTTTGAGTTTTTGTCGAGCAATAAAAACATCGCCTCCGATTTTATATTTGGAAACCTCAGCTATCCCGTTGGCTATTCTGGAGGCATGACCACGGGCAGCCGCGTGAGCATTTGCACTCGCGCAGCCTTTGATGACAAGCGAGGCAGGATTCCCGTCGCTTGGGCCTTCGAATATGACGAGCCCGACAGTCACTATCCGTTTCGTCACTGGCACACCTGTATTGGTCTCGAGACCTCCGAGGACGACTCATGTCTGGTCAATATCAAGGTCACCTATGCGACCCTGCCCGATTATGTGGGCTGGCCACTGCCAGAACCGGACCTCAATATTCCCCGCATCGCAAAGGTTCTGTTTTCGCTTCCCAATCATCAGGCATGCGTTGGAGAGACAATCGTCAACACATCGTGCACGCGCCTGATGTTTGAGAACTTTGACGCCGAGTTCTCCGACAACCTTCTGAGCAGCCAGCGCGAGCTCCCTCTGATTCTAATAACCAGCGATGATACCGGTCGATATCCCGTCAAAGATCCCGGCAAGCTCGCCAATAATCTTATGGGCCTAGCCAACGTGTTTGCCGCCGACGAATCCGATGGTCGGCTCAAATCAAAGCTGTTCAATCTTTTTCTCTACGATACGCCTGCCTATCGATACAACTGCCCCAAGTCGTCACTTCGTATTTACCAACCGAACATCAATCTGTCCGACGAAGGAGACGCCCGTCGACACCTCTGCATCAGGCACGATAGGCTGACCGAGTACGGTAACAAGACATCCACGATACTTAACCGGAGCCTGGGGCGCTCGTTCTTGCGCGGCAGGGGCGATATTGTAGACACGAGCGATATTGCCTGGTACAAATCGCGCCAATCAATCGGGGCGCTACGCAGCCGCATGGCAGAGATGAAACGCCACGCAGAGAATGAAACCGTAGCCGAGGCAAAACGCACCGAAGCGCTTGCCGCCTCGTACAGCCAAGAGGCAATGGACAACCTTAAAGAGCTGTTGTCAAAAGAGACTGCCGACAGGCAGCTCTGGGAGGGGCTGGCCAACGATTACGCCGACAGCAACGCCGCGTATGAGCAGCGTATTGAGCAACTGGAAAACAGCCTGCTCGAGTTGGATGAATCCGAGAACACGATCGCCAACTTAAAGTATCGACTCCAAGAGGCGCTGGAGCGAGCCGATCGCTCGGAAAAGCAGGTAGCCGCGCTCAGAGCGGAAGCATGTTTTGTCGAGGGGCTCGAGGCATTTCCGCGCACCCTTGAGGACGAGCTTAGGTTTGCTGCGAATCTCTGGCCCTCGCGCATTTTCGTTTTGCCCGAGGCATACGACTCGGCACGCCGATATGATTTTGCCGATCTTGACGAGGAGTGGCAGATCCTTAAATCCGTAGCGACCGTTATGTGGCAACTCAAGTTTGGGGAGCGCCCGACGACCGGAGACCTCTATAGCGAGTTTAGAAATCAGACCTCGTTTGACGCCGCACCGACCGAGACCAAGCTGACTAAAAACGACACCGAGCTCATGCGGCTCCGCCAACGCACTTACAACGGTAAGCAGGTTTGCATCTTGCCGCACATTAAGGGCAACGGTCGCAACCGCCGCGACCCATTCCGTTTGCACTTTTGTTTTGATGACGAGGCACAGTTAATCGTGATAGGCCACTGCGGCAGCCACCTGCCGACATCAGGAACTGCCAGGCAGTAAGGCACCACACCAGCATGGGCGGAGGGTGCCCCCCTACCTCCCCTCCGCCTTCAGCTTCAGCAGCAGGCCGCCCAGCTCGGGGCACTTGCTGGAGAGGCGCGTCTGGGCTCGCTCGCCCATCCCCCACCGCTGGCGGACTTCCTGGGCGCGCGGGCTCACGTGGTAGTCCCCGTCCATCACCTGCTTGAGCAGCTTGGCGGTCACGCGCGCATCGGCAAGGGCGCTGTGGGCATGGCCCGTCGACTCGTCGAACTCGATGCCAAACCACATCGCCGCGTCGCCCAACGAAACGCGCCCATGGCTGCCCACATCCATGATCGAGGTGTAAAACGCCTGCAGGTCGGCCCAGTCCGTAGGAAATGCGGAAAGGTCGATGCGCTTTGCCTGGCACTCGGCCAAAAGCTGTCGACGGTCCGTCCCGCTCCAGCAAACCACCTGGGCGGAGTAGCGGCCGATCCAATCGCTGAGCCTTTTGATCACCACATAGAGCGGATCGGCCATCGCGGTGTCCACGGCCGATATCCCTGTGAGCTCGCGGACGGGAAACGCAACGCCTTCGGTAAATTCCGTCTGCACAAACTGCGAGAACTCGCCCATAACATTGCCGTGGTAATCGAGCTTAACGGCGCCGACCTCGATAATCTCATTGCGCAGTCCACGTCGCTGGCGCTGCTTTGGCACCGGCGCAAACTCAAAGTCCAGCACAATCTGGCGCGCAAAGTTCGTCGTATCGATAGCCGAGATACCCGGCGTCTTTTCAGCTGACACGGTTAGGGCCTTTCTCCGTTGCCTGCCGCTTGCTACATAGGCGGCTACATTGCCGTAAGGATAGGCGCCCGTGCGGACATGAAAGCGGGGCTCAATACCATGCGCCAAGCACACGCCATGCAGGCGGCCCCAAGGGAGTCGCCCGCTCTATTCAATTGCATGAAAAAGATTGAGGCCCGGTGACTTGAATCAGAGGTCATCCCGGGCCCATCAGAGCTCGTAGAGCTCTTGGTTGCTTTGGTCTCGCTCCTCACCGCGCTTATCGGACTTTCCGAGGCACTTAAGCAGCGTACGAAGCAAAAGAAGAGGGGTCGACGCCGTTAAGGCATTGACCCCTTGAACTAAGTAACGGCGCTGCCCAGCTATCACCCTTGGGCTGCCGTCGACTTCATTCTACCCACGGTTGCCAGGTTTAACAAATGAATTTTCAGTAACGAGGCCTCGGCGCCCGCTCCTGCGTTCGCTCAACTCGTCGCTCTACTCCAGCCACCACTCAACATCCACGGAGCACTCAACCGCAAATGCTAAAGACCACGCGATCGGGCAAAGCCCCGTCACCAACAACACAGGACGGACCCTCAGCTTCCTTTACGTTATAGCTAGCTATATTATACTTTCCGATAATATAGCTAGCTATAACGTAATTCGACAAGCGGCGCACGCAAAAGGGGCGGTACACCACCGCACACGGACCGTTCCGGAAGCTCCTGACCGCTCTGGTCTCGCTCCTCACAGCGCTCATCGGACTTTCCGAGGCACTCAAGCAGCGTCCGAAGCATAAAAAGAGGGGTCGACGCCGTTAAGGCATCGACCCCTTAATCTAAACAACGACACTGCCCAGCTCTTCACCACTTGGGCTGCCGTCAGCCTTATTTTACCCACGGGACAAACCCTTTGAAGTGCGGCTTGGCGCCGCATGACGTCGGCGGACGGGGCGATGTGTCCGCCGACGAATAGCACCAAATTGGTTACTTCTTGCTCTCGGGCAAGACCAGATCAACGGCAGCGTCCTTGGCAGCATCGATGTGCTGAGCCACGACCGGCGTCTGCGGAAGGATCAGGTTGAGCACGATGGCCATGATGGCGGTGGGGGTTACGGCATTGGAGCCGATGACGGTGGAAACCCAGGTGGGCATACCCTCGCCGGCAAGGCAACCGCTGGCCATCCAGATACCCAGGCCAAAGACGACGGAGGTGCCGACGATGGTGGTAGTGCGCTGCGTAAGGCCCTCACGGGTGAACATGCGCACGCCGTTCATGGTGATGGTGCCAAAGACGCCGACGGTCGCGCCGCCGATGACAGGCTGCGGGATAGCGGAGAGCACGGCAGAAAGCTGCGGGAACAGGCCGGCGATGGCAAAGACGGACGCGATGATCACAAAGACCCACTTGTTGACGACCTTATTGGAGCAGATGATGCCAACGTTCTGGCCAAGGGCGCTGGTGGGAAGACCGCCCAGCAGGCCGCCGGCCATAGAGGTGAGGCCCTGGGACACGATAGCGCCGGAGAGCTCGCGCTCGGTGGGCATGCGGTCGATGGAGCCCAGGCAGGCGGCGGAGACATCGCCGATAACCTGGATGGCAACCATGGGGAACACGACGGCGAGGGTAATGCAGACCTCGGGATCAAACTCGAGCGCGTAGGGCATGAGCTTGGGAAGGGCGAAGACCTGAGCGGTGGCGACGCTGGAGAAGTCGATCATGCCAAAGGGGATGGAGACGATCATGCCAACGATCATGCCAAAGAACACAGATCCCAGCTTGAACGTACCCTTGCCAAAGTTGGCAAGCGCGAAGACCACGGCGAAGGTGATAAGAGCGACGCACCAGGCCTGCGGGGTGCCCCACAGCGGCGTACCCATACCGCCGGCCATATACTTGACGGCCGTGGGATACAGCGAGACGCCGATGGAGAAGATGACCGTACCGGTCACGACGGGCGGGAACAGCCACTTAATCTTGCTGTAGGCCAGACCAAAGAGGACCGCGACGGCACCGCCGACAATCTCGCCGCCCAGCAGCGCACCAAAGCTAAAGCCCGAGGCACCCATAGCCTGCAGGGCCGGCAGGAACGCGAACGAGACGCCCATGACGATGGGCAGGCCGCCGCCGATGCGACGGAAGGGAGCGAAGGCCTGAAGGGCCGTGTCGATTGCCGAAAGAATGAGCGCCACCTGAATGATGTCGGTGCTCTGCTGGCTGTTAAAGCCGTAAACGCCGGCCATGATGACCGCCGGGGTAATGATGCCGGCAAACGATGCCAGTACGTGCTGAAGGGCACACGGAATCATTTCCTTAACGGGCGGCATGCCTTCGCGAGTGAACAGGGCTTCAGTGCCGTTCGTAACCGTCTCCTGGGCCATTTGACCACCAATCCTCAAAGTAGTTGTTTTCGCATCTAGCGCTCTATTGTGACGCAGTGCGGGGTTGAGGTTGTGCCTTCGGTGAATATCGTATTAAAGAATTTTCTCATTCTCAATAATAATTTTTTGTTATCAGACTATTTTTCAGCTGAGACAACGCATTTCCGCAGGTCAGGAAAGTGTCTGGTCAAAATAACATCTAACTTTTCTTTTGGTCGACCGCTTACCGCCAAAATCCTACCGTTCGTCTGTATTACGCAATGTACCTGCGAATATACGAGTCAATAGACACCGTGTTACCATGAGAAAAAAATTGTTATGAAACTTCCGATTTCATCCAAAGGAGTTGCCCGTGAACGAGACTGTACGTCGCTTTTTGCCGATGGTCGATTTCCTGGAGCAGATACTCGGCAAAAACAGCGAAATCGTGCTGCACGATTTCTCGGATCCCGACCACGCCATCGTCGATATCCGCAACGGCATCGTGAGCGGCCGCAAGGTCGGCGGTCCCGCCACCGATCTGGCACTCAAGATCATGCACGATCCCAAGTATCGCGACCTGCCGTTTATTACGGGCTACGAGGGGCGCGGTGCCGGTGGCAAGACGTTGGAATCCGCAACGTACTTTATTCGCGAGGATAACGAGATCGTCGGCATGCTCTGCGTCAACACCGATCTTTCCACGGTACGCTCCATCAACGCCATGGCCCAGCAGCTCATGGCCTGCTTCGACGCTGTGCCAAGGCAGGCGGAGCCCGCGTCTATCGAGGTCGAAATTCTTTCGGAGTCTACACAGGAGCTCATCGACCACAGCATTTCCGAATTGCTCGAAAGCCGCGGCCAGGATGTCGCCTCGCTTGGGCAGGCCGATCGCGTGGACGTTATTCGCCACCTTAACGGCAACGGCGTATTTATGCTCAAGGGCGCTGTTGCCTGCGCTGCCACCGCGCTGGGCATCTCGGAGCCCAGCGTCTACCGCTACCTGCAAAAAGTCCGCAAGGAGGGCTAACGAGCAAAATGGAGCGCGGGCAGTCTTTTTGGGACGGGGCTATTTTAGCTACCCTCCCTCTGCCCACGATTTCGATGAGCCGCAAGTAAAAGCAATCCTGCATATAGGGGTAGCTAAAATGGCCCCGTCCCAAAAAGACTGCCCTTGGTGGCTCCGCAAGCGATCCGTCACGTGACAAAAGACCCTGCAGTTCACACGCGCTGCAGGGTCTTTTTGCATGTCATGTTTAGTTGTTGCCAACGCCTTAGAGAGCGGCGACGACCTCGATCTCGACCAGACCGCCAGCCGGAAGAGCGGCAACCTGGAAAGCGCTGCGCGCGGGGAACGGGGCCTCAAACTTGGAGGCATAAATCTCGTTCACGGCGGCAAAGTCGGCGATGTCAGCCAGGTAGACCGTGGTCTTGACGACATCGGCAAACGTAGCGCCAGCAGCGGTCAGCAGGGCTTCGACGTTGGCGAGGGACTGCTTGGCCTGGGCCTCGATGCCCTCGGGCAGCTTGCCGGTCGCGGGATCGATGCCCAGCTGGCCGGACAGGAACACCATGTTGCCGGTCTGGATACCGGGGGAATACGGGCCGATGGCTGCGGGCGCGTTATCGGAAGACACGACGGTCTTGCTCATGTTTTTCTCCTTACGATCAAATAGAGAGCGTGAGCGCGGCGTTCGCACCGGGAGGCACAGTTCGGTCTGAACACCGCGCTTGATTGGGATAGTAGGGGATGATTACGCCAGCTGCAAGATAATTATCAGAATGCGAGAATATTTTATCGCCCAACGGTTTCCCCGAACCGCTGAACGGTTCTCCACGGGGTCAGCCAGCCCAGGCTACTGAAGACTTTGTCCTGCTTAGGCTGCGGGCATCGCCCATCGCGACGACGCCACTATACTTTTGTGTATCTGAGCATTTTGAAAGGCAGGATATGACCACAACCGCCAGCCGAACCACCAACCGCAGGCCCGAGCTTCTGGCCCCCGCCGGAGGCCCGGAGCCCTTTGCCGCCGCGCTCGCCGCCGGGGCAGACGCCATCTACTGCGGCATGGGCAGCTTCAACGCCCGCCGCAAGGCCACCAACTTTACCGATGAGGCCTTTGAGCAGGCATGCCGCGCCGCGCACCTGGCCGGCTCGCGCGTCTACGTCACGGTCAACATCGTCATCAAGCAGTCCGAGATGAGCGATGCACTGCAGCTCATCCACCGCTGCTCCACGCTGGGCGCCGACGCCTTTATCATCCAGGACTGGGGCCTGTTCTTTGAGGTCAAGCGCACCATGCCCGGCATCGAAACCCATATCTCGACCCAGGCGAACATCCACGATGACCGCGGAACCATCTGGTGCCGCGAGCAGGGCGCCGACCGCGTGACCCTCTCGCGCGAGCTTTCCATCGACGAGATCGCCGCCATCCACGACGCCGCGCCCGACGTTGACCTGGAGGTCTTTAGCCACGGCGCCATCTGCTTTTGCTACTCGGGCCTGTGCCTGCTCTCGAGCTTTGCCATGGCGGGCCGCTCGGCCAACCGCGGCATGTGCGCTCAGCCCTGCCGTCTGCCCTACGAGCTGATCGACGAGAACGGCCGCACGCTCTCCCCTACCGGTCGCGAGCGCGCGCTATGCCCGCGCGACACCAACACTTCACAGCTTGTTCGCCGCCTATATGACGCCGGCGCCGCATCGCTCAAGCTCGAGGGCCGCATGAAGGCGCCCGATTACGTGTACTCCATCGTCGATGTGTATCGTCATCAGATCGATGACATGCTGGCCGGGGCCGTCGTAGATAAGGACGAGGACGCCGCTCGCCAGCGCCAACTCAAGCGCTGCTTTAACCGCGACTTTACGCACGCCTATCAGGACGGCACCTCGGGCGACGAGATGATGAGCTACGAGCGCTCCAACAACCGCGGCCAGATTGTGGGCACGGTGCTGGGCAGCCGTATGGCCAACCGCGACGTGCGCGGGCTCAAACCCGACGACCGTCGTCGCCGCGCCGCCATCGCCCGCATTGAGCTGTTTGAGCCCGTGGGCAAGGGCGACTTGTTGGAACTTCGCCACGACGACGAGTTCGACCAGTTCCTGACTGCCATCGCCGCCGATGA
This sequence comes from Collinsella sp. HCP28S3_G2, assembly GCF_052065125.1. NCBI lineage: Bacteria > Bacillati > Actinomycetota > Coriobacteriia > Coriobacteriales > Coriobacteriaceae > Collinsella > Collinsella sp. HCP28S3_G2. The sequence continues at coordinate 16,668 of NZ_JBQHUO010000014.1, read as the reverse complement.
TGCCGCCGCCGGCGACATCATCGAGTGCCGCGTTCCCCGCAGCATGCCCGAGGGCTGCCGCGTGCGTGTGATTCGCAGCCAGCGCGCCATTGACGCTGCCGGCGCTGCGCTCAAGCGCGACGTGCTACGCCGCCGCGCCGTAGACGTGTCCGTCGCGGCGCGCCTAGGCGAGCCGTTTACCGTCACGCTCACCTGCTGCGACGACCCCACGCTCACCGCCACCGCCACCGGCTTTACCGTCGAGGCCGCCAAGACCCGCGCGGTTGAGGCGTCCGATCTGGTGGAGCACGTCGGGCGTATGGGCTCCTCTCCCTTTGAGGCCGCGAGCTTTGACGTGGCGCTCGATGAGGGCTGTGGCATGGGCTTCTCCGCTGTGCACAAGGTGCGCGCCGCCGCTTGCAAGGCGCTCGAGGAGGCCATTCTGGCGCCTTACGAGGAGCGCGCCCACACGCTCGAGCTGCCGGCGATTGTCACCAGTGATTCCCGCCCCGCGCCCGAGCACTACCGCGATGAGCCGCAGATCTGCGCCACCGTCACCTCGCTCGAGGCCGCCGAGGCAGCGCGCGCGGAGGGAGCCGCGCGCATCTACATGACCACCGACGCGCTCGATGCGGCCGGGCTCTCCCCCGCCGATGCGTTTGAGCAGGGTATTGTTCCCGTGCTCGATGAGGTCTGCCGCGCCGTCGACCACGCGCGCGTCGACCCGTGGGTCGTTGCCGGTGCCACGGTCGCTATTGGCAACATCTCTGAGCTTGCCCTGGCCGCCCAGGTTGGTGCCACGGCCGAGATTCGCTCTTGCCTGCCCGTGCACAACACGCCTTGCATGGAGGCACTCGCCGAGCGCGGAGCCGGGGCGTTTTGGCTCTCGCCCGAGATCACGCTCGACGAGATTATCTCGCTTGGTACCTCCGCGCCCGCGGCCCTGGGCATCACCGTTTTCGGCCGCCCGCGCGTTATGACGAGCGAGCACTGTATCCTGCAGGTGGCCAACGGTTGTATCCACGATTGCGCCCACTGCCGCCTGCGCGCCCGCAAGCTGTCGCTCAAGAATATCGACGGCAAGGTCATGCCGGTGCGTACCGACATCCACGGCCGCTCGCGCCTGTACGACGCCTACCCCATCGACCTCACACCGCAGGTTCCACAGCTGCTCGACGCCGGCGTGCGCCGTCTCATGGTCGACGGAACCCTGCTCGAGGCCGATGAGATTGGCCGCGCCGTCGCACGCGTCCGTCGCGCCGTCGAGGCCGCGCAGGCCGGCCGTAAGCCCGCCGCCCGCCTGCGCGGCGCCACTTCGGGCTGCATATTTGTGGGAATTAGCTAACCGAAAGGCTTACACGTGAACGAAGAACCCCAAGTCCTCTACTGCGACGCCTGGCTCATGGCCATCGATAAGCCCGCCGGCATGATCGTCCACGGCGACGGCACCGGCGAGCGCACGCTTACCGACTATGCCAGCGACCTTTTGCTGGCGATGGGCGACGGCTTTGCCGCGACCGACATGCAGCCGCTCAACCGTCTGGACCGCGACACTACCGGCGTGGTGCTGTTCTCGCTCGACAAGCAGACGCAGCCCGCCTTTGACCAGATGGTCATCGACCACGCCTTCGAAAAGCACTATCTGGCGCTCGCCGAGGGCAAGATCGACTGGAACGAAAAGCTCATCGACAAGCCCATCGCCCGCGATCGCCACGATAGCCGCAAGATGCGCGTCGGCGCCAGCGGCAAGCCGTCGCAGACGCACGTCAAGGTGCTCAAGCGCCTTAAGAGCCGCCGAGGCCTGCCCACTCGTTCGTATATCGATGTTGAGCTGCTCACCGGCCGCAAACACCAGATCCGCGTGCACCTGGCAAGCGAGCGCCATCCCCTGGTTGGCGACGACCTGTACGGAACGCCGCGCCCCTGTGGCCTCATGCTCCACGCCCACAGCGTATCCTTTACCCATCCCGTAACCGGCGAGCACATCTACATCGAAGCCCCCTGCCCCTGGGAACCCTAAAACCTGCCAAAAAGGGACAGGTTTATTTTGGCAGGTTTTATCTGGGCAAACGTCAAGCCGCCACGATGGCTCAGCCGCGGCCCCAAAACATCTCGATCTGTAACAGTTAGAACCCATTTTCCGGTCTATCTGTTACAGATCGAGACATTCAAATCCCCCTCAAGGGAAAATCTCGATCTGTAACAATAACTCGGCAAAATCGGTCCCAGATGTTACAGATTGAGACAAAGGGATGGCGCGGTTCGGAAGTATCTCAATCTGTAACATCTAACCCACTTTTAACGGTCCAGTTGTTACAGACTTAGACAAACCGGCGGACAACGAAAGCGGCAACGCCTGTGATGGACGTTGCCGCTTTTCTATTGAGAAAACTACTCGGTTTTCGTTACGAACCACCACAATGGGGACAGGCACCTTTGTGATGGTTTTGGCTTTGTCCCGTTGCTAGACCGTGATGACGTTGTCCATTGCCCGGTACTTGGCGGGCACCTCGCCCGCGGTAATAATCGTTGCGTCGCGAAAGTCCGCGAACTTGACGGGCGCCACCATGCCAAATTTACTGGCGTCCGAGATTACAAAGCGCTTGGCCGTATGGCGCATCGAGATGCGCTTAATCTGCGCCTCCTCGATATCGGGCGCCGTGAAGCCTTGCTCGGCGGCAATGCCGTTAGAACCCCAAAAGCCACAGTTGAAGTTGTAGCGGTCTATGGTTGCCAAGGCATCGGGGCCAACGAGTGCTTCGGTCTCGGGCTTGAGCTCGCCGCCCAGCACCACGGTACGCATGCCGCGCAAAGCGAGGTGCTGAGCATGGAGCACGGAATCGGTCACATAGGTGACATCTTCAAGGTGTGGAAGATGCTCGATGAGCTTGAGCGTCGTCGAGCCCGAGTCGATGTATACAAAGCTCTCGGGCTCCACCAGCGCCGCGGCGCGGGCGCAGATACGCTCCTTATCGTCGTTATGGAGGTCGCTGCGCTCATTGAGCGTTAGGTCGCGCGTCACGTGCGCGCGCTCAAGACTCGTCGCTCCGCCGTGGACCTTGGCGATGCGGTGTGCTCGATCGAGCGTCTGCAGGTCGCGCCGAATGGTAGACGCCGTCACGCCCAGGGTATCGGCAAGCTCTTGCACAGTAACCGAGCCAGCCTGCTGGACCATCGACACGATCGCGTTGAGCCTATCCTCCGCAAGCATCGCTTACTCCTCCTCGGGGTACACGACTCCCCAGTCGGCGCGGAGCTTGGTCATAAGCTCCATAACATCAGAAGCATAATCCAGAAGCGCGCGCTTCGAATCATCACCGGCAACGGCCTTCTCCAGGTCGGCCATCTCGTAGCACAGGGCGTAAGCCTCGGTGCCGGTGTGGACCTCCTCACGGTGCCCGTCCGCAGTCCACACGATGGTCGCGTGATCGGCACGCGGATACTCGTTGACCTCGATATAGCACTTGTCAAAGCTGATGACCGAGCGCTTGGGCTGCTTGGAGTGAAGTGTAAGGCTCACCACGCCCAGCTGCTGCTCGGCATTACGGCAGACGATGCCGCCCGCAACGTCAACGCCGGTCTCACAGGTGTTACCGAGCGAAACGACCTCACCAGGCTGGCTTGCCATAAAGAGGCGCATGACGGACAGGGCATACACGCCAATATCGAGCATGGCACCGCCAGCAAGGTTGCGATTGTAGAAACGGTTGGTCAGGTCGCCGTATTCCTTGTAGCTGCCAAAGTTGAGCTGAGCGAGGTTCATGCGGCCAAACTCGCCGGCATCCATGCGGCGACGCAGCTCCCGATACAAGGGCATGTGGAGCACCGTGGTGGCGTCCATAAGGACCACGTTATGCTCGTCGGCAATGGCACGCGCTTCGTCGAGCTCGGCGGAGTTGAGGGTGATGGCCTTCTCGCAGAGCACGTGCTTGCCAGCTGCCAGAGCGGCGCGCAGGTAGGTGATATGCGTGTTATGCGGCGTGGTGATATAAACGGCGTCGATGTCGGGATCGGCGTAGAGGTCCTCAACCGTCTCGTACACCTTCTCGACGCCATACTGCTCGGCAAAAGCCTGGGCCTTGGAAAGCGTACGGTTGGCGACGCCCGCAAGCTTGCGGCCGGCAAGGGCGAGAGACTGGGCCATCTGGTTGGCGATAACGCCGCATCCGATCACGGCCCAGCGAAGCTCGGGAGCCGTAAAGATGTCGTTAGGGAACGGCTGATCCTGGACCGAGGCAAACGCCGCCTTAGCGGCTGCTTCGGCGTCGAGCGGGGCCTGTTTGGAATCTATCATCATGTGCCTCCTGAGTCACCGGAAGTTCTTCATTTCCAACAGCCTTATATTCGCACAAATATGCGCGCATTTGCTTGTATTTGCGTGTTTATTTGTTTATCGGTTATTATTAAACCATAATTAGCAGATATTTGCGCGGCTATGCGCATTATCGCGCAAGACTCTGCGCGTAAATACGCATGCATCGATCGTTATGATGCAGAAAAAGGCGGAACACCAAAACCCCTAAAGGAAAGCAGGCTGTCTTACTCTGCCCCCTAGGGGCATCAGACATCAAAAGACCATCCCTAACTGCCGGCACATAGGGACTGTCCCAGGCTGCCGAAACCTGGGGGCGTTCCCCGTACGACGCTTTCGTGGCAAGACTGTCCCCATCAACTAGCCGTTTAAGAACGTCCCCAACGACTAGTCATTTATGTCTGTCCCCAATGAGTCTGTCCCCAATGAGTAGGGATAGAAAAAGGCCCGGGTGCCGTGGCATCCGGGCCTTTGCTAGCAACTTAGATGTTGCGGGCAGCTTAGAACTTGTGGCCGCACTTCTTGCAGACGCGCAGCTTGTTCTTGCCGTCCTTCTCGTGACCGACGCGGGTAACCTTACCGCACTCGGGGCAAACGAGATTGACGTTGGAGGCATCGATAGGAGCCTCCTGCGAAACGATGCCGCCCTGCTGGTTGGCAGCGTTGGGCTTGACGGCCTTCTTGACGACCGAAACGCCCTCGACAACGACCTTGTTCTCGGCGGGGAGAGCACGCAGGACAACGCCCTGCTTGCCGCGATCCTTACCAGAGAGAACCTGGACCTTATCGCCCTTCTTGATATACATATATCTCCCCTAACTACAGGGTCTCGGGAGCGAGCGAGACGATCTTCATGTACTTCTTGTCACGAAGCTCGCGAGCGACGGGCCCGAAGATACGGGTGCCGACGGGCGAACCATCGTTGTTGATGACAACGCAGGCGTTATCATCAAAGCGAATGTAGGAGCCATCCTTGCGGCGGATCTCCTTAACGGTGCGAACGACGACGCAACGGACAACGTCCTTCTTCTTGACGTTGGCGCCAGGGGTAGCCTCCTGGACAGCACCGATGAACACATCGCCGATGCCTGCATAACGACGCTTGGAACCGCCAAGCACCTTGATGCAGCGAATCTTGCGAGCGCCGGAGTTGTCGGCGACGTTCAGCATGGTTTGCATCTGAATCATGGTAGATGTTCCTCCGAACTAAGAACCGAAGAGAGGTGCGCAGCCTTTATACGGCCCGTGGTATGCAAGCCAGGCATACGCACATCTTCGGAAACGTACAAGTCGTAAGAGCGACTGCTTATTTAGCGCGCTCGACGACCTCGATGAGGCGCCAACGCTTCATCTTGGACATAGGACGGGTCTCCATAACGCGGACGGTGTCGCCCACGCCAGCCGTGCACTCCTCGTCGTGAGCGTGCAGCTTCTTGGAGCTGGTCATCATCTTGCCGTACTTGGGGTGACGCTTGCGCTCGGTGATGGTGACAACGATGGTCTTGGCACCGGAGACGGAGGTAACGACACCCGTACGGACCTTACGCGAGTTACGCGAATCAGTCATGTTCTCTCCTTAGGTCCTACTCGGCGACAGCGGACTTCTCCGCTGCGATCTCGCGGGCGCGCTGCTCCGTGAGGACGCGAGCGATGTCCTTCTTCACGGTGTTGACGCGAGCGGTGTTGTCCAGCTGGCTGGTGGCCATCTGGAAACGAAGGTTAAAGAGCTCGGCGCGCATTTCCTTCAGCTTCTCAACGAGCTGAGCGTCCGAGAGCTCACGAATCTCTGCGGGCTTCATTAGTTCTCCTCCTCGGCCGTCTCTGTAGCGGCAGGCTTAGCGACGATCTTGGTCTTGATGGGGAGCTTGTGCTGCGCCAGACGCAGAGCCTCGCGAGCGACCTCCTCGGGCACGCCCTTGACCTCGAACATGATGCGGCCGGGCTTGACGACGGCCACCCACTCCTCGGGGTTACCCTTACCAGAACCCATGCGAGTCTCGGCAGGCTTCTTAGTGATGGGCTTATCGGGGAAGATCGTGATGTAGACACGACCGCCACGCTTCATGTAGCGGGTCATGGCAACACGAGCGGCCTCGATCTGACGGTTGGTGATCCAATGGGCCTCGAGAGCCTGGATACCAAACTCGCCGAAATGCAGCTCGGTATTACCCTTGGCCTGGCCCTTCATGGAGCCACGCTGCACCTTGCGGTGAAGAATACGCTTAGGGGCAAGCACTACTGACCCCTCCTCTCGGAGTTACGACGACGAGGACGGGAAGAGCCCTCGAGTGCAGGGTTGGGAACAGGCTGGCCCGGGAGCTTCTCGCCCAGGTAGATCCAGACCTTCACGCCGCAGGCACCCATGGTGGTGCTGGCGACAGCCGTGCCGTAGTCGATCTTGGCACGGAGGGTGTGCAGAGGCACGCGACCCTCACGGTACCACTCACGACGGCCCATCTCGGCACCGCCGAGACGACCGGAGCACTGGATACGGATGCCCTTGGCGCCGGCCTTGCGGGCGGACTGGACAGCCTTGCGCATGGCGCGACGGAAGGCAACGCGGCCCTCGAGCTGCTCAGCGATAGACTGAGCAACGAGGTTGGCGTCGAGCTCGGGGCGCTTGATCTCGACAACGTCGACGGAGAGCTGGCCCTTGGAGACGCCAGCGACCTTCTCGAGCTCGGTGCGGAGGGTATCGATCTCGGCACCCTTCTTACCGATGACAACGCCGGGGCGAGCGGTGAAGATGATGACCTTCACCTTGTCGCCAGCGCGCTCGATCTCGACGCGGGAGACAGCTGCGCGGGAGAGACGCTTCTCGAGGTACTTGCGGATCTCGAGATCGTTACCGAGGGTCTTAGCGTAATCCTTCTCTGCGAACCAGCGGGAGCGCCAGTTCTCGGTGATGCCAAGACGGAAGCCGGTGGGGTAGACTTTCTGACCCATACAGCTTTACGCCTCCTTTCGAGGAGCAACGACGACGGTGATGTGGGAAGTACGCTTCAGAATGCGAGAAGCGGAACCCTTGGCGCGGGGACGGATGCGCTTAAGCGTCGGACCCTCGTCAACATAGGCAGCAGCGACAACCAGGTTGTCGGCACGCAGACCGTTGTTGTTCTCGGCGTTCGCAACGGCGGAACGGAGAACCTTCTCGACATCCACGGCGACGGCGCGGTCGCAGAAGTGGAGGATGTCGAAGGCCTGAGCGACAGGCTTGCGGCGGATCAGATCGACCACCAGGCGGGCCTTGCTGGGGGAAACACGCACGTACTTAGCGACGGCGCGAACCTCGGTGGCCTCAGTTTCAATAGACTTAGTTGCCATTTACGGTTAACCCCCTATTTGGCCTTGTGGCCACGGAACGTACGAGTCGGCGCAAACTCGCCGAGCTTGTGACCAACCATGGACTCGGTAACATACACGGGCACATGCTTGCGGCCGTCGTGGACGGCGATGGTGTGACCAACCATCTCGGGGAAGATGGTGGACGCGCGGGACCAGGTCTTCACGACGTCCTTCTTGCCAGCCTCGTTCATCGCGGTGATACGCGAGAGAAGGCGAGTCTCCACGAACGGGCCCTTTTTGAGACTTCTGCTCATAAGTGCTTTCTCCTAAAACTCGGTATCCGAAATTACTTCTTACGGCGACGAATGATGTGCTGGTTCGAGACCTTCTTCTTCTTGCGCGTACGAAGGCCCTTCGTCGGCTTACCCCAGGGGGTAACAGAGGGACGACCAGAGGTGTGGTTCTTGCCCTCGCCACCGCCGTGCGGGTGGTCGACAGGGTTCATAACGGTACCGCGGACGGTCGGGCGCACGTTCATGTGACGCTTACGGCCGGCCTTGCCGATGACGATGTTGGCGTGATCGGCGTTGCCGACCTCACCGACGGTGGCGCGGCAGGTAACGAGGATGCGGCGCATCTCGGAGGAAGGCATACGGACGATGGCGTACTTGCCCTCCTTACCCATCAGCTGGCAGGAGTTACCGGCGGAACGGGCGATAGCGGCGCCCTTGCCCGGCTGGAACTCGACGGCGTGGATGAGCGTACCGACGGGGATGTCGGCGAGGGGCAGAGCGTTGCCCGGCTTGATGTCGGCGTCAAAACCGGACATGACGGTCTGACCGACCTCGAGGCCCTTGGGGGCCAGGATGTAGCGCTTCTCACCGTCAGCATAGTGCAGCAGAGCGATGCGAGCGGAACGGTTCGGATCGTACTCGATCGTGGCAACCTTGGCGGGCACGCCGTCCTTGTTGCGCTTGAAGTCGATCACGCGGTAACGACGCTTCACGCCGCCGCCCTGGTGGCGGGTGGTGATGCGGCCGTTGTTGTTACGACCGGCCTTCTTGGGCAGGGGCTCGAGAAGAGACTTCTCGGGCTTGGTGCAGGTGATCTCGGAGAAGTCGGAGATCGTCTGCCAACGCCTACCAGCGGAGGTCGGCTTAAGGTGCTTTACAGCCATTACAATCCCTTTCAATAGGTATCCGTTAGCCATCGCAGACAGGGATTAGAGGTTCTGCCTCGGGTGCGATGACACCGGACGTATACACGGTTCCGGGCGTGTCCATTTTATACGCCCAAAACCTTGAGCTCTCGCCTCCCCTATTTGGGAGGCATGAGCTCACTCAACAGCAGCGAGTCTTAGGCCTGGTTGCCAAAGACCTCGATGGTGTCGCCCTCGGCCAGCGTAACGATGGCCTTCTTCCAAGAACGGGTCTTGCCGGCGACATAGCGCACGCGCTTGGTCTTGGGCTTGACCGTCAGGGTGTTCACGCGAACGACCTTGACGCCGAAGATCTCCTCGACAGCGTCCTTGATCTGATACTTGTTAGCATCCTTGGCGACCTCGAACGTGTACTTGTTCTGCTCCATGCCGGAGAAGGAACGCTCGGACACGATCGGACGGATGATGATCTCGTGGGCGGTCATTTATGCAAGCACCTCCCCGAAGTGAGCGGCGATGTCGGCGGGCATCAGCACAGCATTGTTGTTGACGAGATCATAGGTGTTGGCCTCGTCGGCAGTGATGATGAACGTCTTGGGAATGTTGCGGAACGACAGGTAGGCGTTGACGTCCTCATCGCGAACGATGATGGTCAGACGCTTGCCCTCAAGGCCAAGAGCCTTGAGCATGGCAACGGCAGCCTTGGTGGAAGGCTTCTCGAAGCCGTAGTCGTCGACGAGCACGAGCTCGCCATCGGCCAGCTTAGCGGACAGCGCAGAGCGCATAGCCAGCTTGACCTCCTTGTTGTTCATACGCTTAGCGTAGGAACGGGGCTTGGGGGCGAAGACAACGCCACCGTGACGCCACTGGGCAGCACGGATGGAACCCTGGCGGGCACGACCGGTGCCCTTCTGACGCCAAGGCTTCTTACCGCCACCGGAAACCTCAGAGCGGCCCTTAGCGGACTGGGTGCCCTGACGCCAAGAGGCCATCTGGCACTTGACGATGTGGTGCATAACGTGGATGTTCGGCTCGATGCCGTACACCTCAGCGGCGAGCTCGGCCTCGGCGACCTTCTTGCCCTCGCTGTTCTTTACTTCAAACTTTGCCATTTAAGTGTTCTCCTTGGTATGACGCTGGGCTAAATGGGCTGGGCCCTTAGGCCATACGGATGGCGACGAGACCATTCTTGGCACCCGGGACAGCGCCCTTGACCAAGATGAGGTTCTGCTCGGCATCGATGCGGACAACGGAAAGGTTCTTGACGGTAACGCGCTCGTTACCCATGTGGCCGGCCATCTTGACGCCCTTGAGGACGCGCGCAGGATAGGCGCACTGACCGATAGAACCGGGGTGACGCTGGAAGTGAGAACCATGCGTCATAGGACCGCGGCGCTGACCCCAGCGCTTGATGCGACCCTGGAAGCCCTTACCCTTGGAGGTACCGATGACGTCGACCTTCTCGACATCAGCGAAATCAGCGACGGTGACGACCTCGCCGACCTTGTGCTCCTCGCCGTTCTCGACGCGGACCTCACGAAGGAAGCGGACAGGCTCGACGCCGGCCTTGGCGAAGTGACCAGCCATGGGCTTGTTCACGTTCTTGGCCTTGATGTCGCCGAAACCGATCTGGACGGCGTCATAGCCGTCGGTTGCCTGAGTTTTAACCTGCGAGACAGCGCAGGGGCCAGCCTGGATGACCGTGACGGGAACGACGTTGTCGTCCTCGTCCCAAACCTGGGTCATGCCAATCTTGCGGCCGAGAATCATGCTGATCAAGATATGATCCCAACTCTCGCGTGGTCTTGGGACAATGCGTACACCACCGAGCGTACGCCCCTAGAGGACCACTACTTACACGACGTGCTCCCCAGCCTTGTATTGCGTCCGGACTACCTGACAACCCTATTAAGCAGGCATTTTGTCCAGCCAGAATACTCCCCTGGTTTCACACAGCTGTTTAGTATACACGGCTGCGGGCGTATCCATCGAGATTCATATTTCACTCACATTGTTTACGCAGGTAAAGCGCGTGGCACGTTCCCAGTGTGCGGCGGAGGGGGCGGGCCTGAGACATATTAAGGTTGCTGCTCTACAGTCCTGCTCACGACGGAGAGCACATTAAGTGCTCTCCTGTTCGTGCGGAACTCGCGACAACCTTAATATGTCTCAGGCCCGCCCCCTCCGCCGCACACTGGGAACGACACGTTGATGTCTGCTAAACCTTGCTCGCTCAGGCTAATGACTTTGTTGGGGATCCACAATTTGCTGCAAGGTGAACTTGCATTGGGGCGTATCGTCCTCTTCTCGCGCATCGTCGAAATCGAAGATCATAATGGCGCAGTTGGGGAGTTTTGCTGGGAGCTCGAAACCCTCTGGAGCTGCAGCCTTGATGAATTGGCGGCTGGCGCTGCCGTGGCTTACTGCTAGAAGGGTTTCGATGCCCTCGGCGCCCATGAGATTGGTGAGGGTGTCTACCATGCGTTCTTGCAGCGCGCGGCTTCCTTCTCCTCCGAAGGGGACCAAATCCTCGCCCGGATCCCAAACGTCGGTAGGCAATGCGTCGTGCGGTCCTTCCTCGAAGGTTCCATAGCAGCGCTCGATAATGCCTTCGCAGGGCTCGACAGCCGCATCCGGACCGAGGATCTCGCATGCGACGAGACTTGCCGTGTCCATAGCTCGGCCTAAAGGCGATGAGACCACTTTGTCGGGGACAACGCCGTGGGCTTTGATCCATTCGGCTGCCGCTTGGGCCTGTTGACGGCCCAAATCGGTAAGCGGTGAATCACAGCGACCCTGGACGAGCTTTTTTACGTTGAATTCCGTCTGGCCGTGGCGGAGCAGATACAGCCTCTTCATATTCTCCCCTTCTGTATAACGTGCTTTGCCGGCGCAGACCTACTCGTGGGTATGCCCTACGTAGTCATCGTCGATCGTAATCTTGGCAATCGACTTGGGATATTCCGATTCGACCCTCTGGGCCAACGCGTGCTTGAGCTCATCGGACCCCATGCCCAAATCCGAGGGACGCACGCAGTCAAAGATCACGTTAGTGTGCGTAGGACCCGGCACACAGCGCAGGTCATGAATCGAAAGGCGGCTATCGATCTGTTGGGCCATGGCGTGAATGCGCAAGCGCATGCTCGCCACCTTGGGGTCATCGGTCACGATAGGATCGTAGTGAAGCGTGACAATCATGTCGTCTTCGTCCCTAAATGCCTGTTCAATGTTGTCGAGCGTGTCGTGACTTTCCAGCGGGCTGGCCTCGGCCGCCATCTCGGCGTGAGCGCTTGCGAACTTCCTGCCCGGACCGTAGTCGTGAACCATTAGGTCATGAACGCCCAAAACGCCAGGGTAGCTCATGATCTTGCCGCGAATATGTTCGACCAGCTTGGGATCGGGCGCCTGACCCAAAAGCGGGCTCACCGTATCCTGGATGAGCTCAAAACCGCTCCAGCCAATATAGGCGCCAACGGCAAGGCCGACCCAAGCATCAAGATTGATATGCGTCACCTGCGAAACAATTGCGCACGCTAACACGGCGCCTGTGGCAAGGACATCGTTCTTGGAATCCTGCGCGGTCGCATGCAGCGTCTCAGACTCAATACGGTCACCGAGCTTTTGGTTGAGGGCCGCCATCCACAGTTTAACAACCATCGAAAGCGCCAAGACTGCCACCAGGGCAAGCGAGAACTCGACGGGTTCGGGGTGGACGATACGCTCAAACGAGGACTTCACCAGTTCGAGGCCGATGAGCAGCACGAGCGCCGCCACGACCAGACCCGAGAGATACTCGTAGCGGCCATGGCCGTAAGGGTGCTCGGGGTCTGCCGGCTTGCCCGCCAGCTTAAAGCCAAGCACGCTCACGATGTTTGAGCTGGCGTCGGACAGGTTGTTCATGGCGTCCGCCACAATCGAAACCGATCCCGACAGCACGCCAATTGCACCCTTCGCAGCGCATAGCGCCACATTGGCGAGAATACACACCACGCCCGCCAACGTGCCCACGCGCGCACGGTCGCCCTGCGCACGACGAACGATCCACTCGACCATCTATATCTGCCCCCAACAGTTTTACTCATACACTCGTTTGTCGAATAGCTCAGTAGTGTAGACCCTTTACCCCATCGATACAAAAAAGGCCGCAACCCTTAGGGCTGCGGCCTTACAAATCGCACTATCGAGCAAAAAGCTTAGAGCTTGATGTCGATGTCGACGCCAGCGGGGAGATCGAGACGCATGAGCGAATCAACGGTGCCCGAGGTGGGGTCGAGGATGTCGATGAGGCGCTTGTGGGTGCGCATCTCGAACTGCTCACGGGAGTCCTTGTCCTTGTGCGGCGAGCGGATAACCGTGTACAGGTTGCGCTCGGTGGGCAGGGGGACAGGACCGGAAACGCGAGCGCCGGTCTTCTGAGCGGTCTCGACAATGAGCTTCGCGGACTGATCGACGACCTCGTGATCATAGCCCTTGAGGCGAATGCGGATCTTCTGGGTAGCCAACTTAAACCTCCAAAGAGTGCGAGAGATGTTCTCGCGGATTACGTAACAGGGAGCTCGAACTTAGGCGTTCTTGCTCATGACCTCGTCCACGATGGACTTGGGCGCAGGCTCATAAGAGTCGAACTGCATCGTGTAGGATGCACGGCCCTGGGTCTGGGAGCGAAGGTCGGTAGCGTAACCGAACATCTCGCCCAGCGGCACCTTGGCACGGATGAGCTTGGTGTTCTTGCGATCCTCCATGCCCTCGATCTTGCCGCGGCGACCGGAGAGGTTGCCCATAACGTCGCCCATGTACTGCTCGGGGGTCTCGACCTCGACAGCCATGATCGGCTCGAGCAGCTGCGGATCGGACTTCTTGAGGGCGTCCTTGATAGCCATGGAACCGGCGATCTTGAAGGCGGCCTCGGAGGAGTCGACCTCGTGGTAAGAACCGTCGAACAGGGTGACCTTAACGTCGAGGACCGGGAAGCCGGCGATAACACCGGTGTTCAGGGCCTCCTGGATGCCCTTGTCGATGGACGGGATGTACTCCTTGGGCACGACGCCGCCGACGATAGCGTTGACGAACTCGTAGCCGAAGCCCTCCTCCATCTTCTCGAGCTTGATGACGGCGTGGCCGTACTGACCGCGACCGCCGGACTGACGGACGAACTTGCCCTCAGCCCTCTCGACGTCGTGACCAGCGGTCTCGCGGTAGGCAACCTGGGGCTTACCGACGTTAGCGTCAACCTTGAACTCACGGAGCAGACGGTCAACGATGATCTCGAGGTGCAGCTCGCCCATGCCGGCGATGATGGTCTGGCCGGTCTCGTGGTTGGTGGACACCGTGAAGGTCGGGTCCTCCTCGGCGAGCTTGGTCAGAGCCAGGGACATCTTGTCCTGCTCGGCCTTGGTCTTGGGCTCGATGGCAACGTCGATAACGGGCTTAGCGAACTCGATCTTCTCGAGGACGATCTCCTTGCCCTCGGCGCACAGGGTGTCACCGGTGGTGGAGTTCTTGAAGCCAACGCAAGCGACGATGTCGCCGGCGCAAGCGTCGTCACGGTCGATACGCTCGGCGGCGTTCATCTCGAGGATGCGGCCGAGGCGCTCGCGCTGACCGTTGGAGGCGTTGACCACGTAGGAGCCGGACTCGGCGCGACCGGAATAAACGCGGACGTAGGTGAGCTTACCGACGAACGGGTCGGTCATGATCTTGAAGACCAGGCCGGAGAAGGGCTCGTCGAAGGAGGGATGACGCACGATCTCCTCGCCGGTTTCCGGATCGGTACCGGTGACGGCCTCAACGTCGAGGGGGCTGGGCAGGTAGTCGACGACAGCGTCGAGCAGCTCCTGAACGCCCTTGTTCTTGTAGGCGGAGCCCACAAAGACGAGGTTGAGCTCGTTGGCCAGAACGCCCTTGCGCAGAGCAGCCTTGAGCTCCTCGACGGTGAAGTCCTCCTCCATGAGGATCTTCTCCATGAGCTCGTCGTCAAAGCTGGCAGCGGCGTCGAGGAGCTCCTCGCGCTTGGTGGCAGCGATGTCGGCGAACTCAGCCGGGATCTCGTCCATCGGCTCGGGGTAGGTCATGCCCTTCTCGTCGGCCTTGAAGTCCCATGCAGTCATGGTGACCAGGTCGATGACGCCCCAGAAGTTGTCCTCGGCGCCCATCGGGACCTGAGCGGCCACGGCGTTAGCGTCGAGACGATCCTTCATGGTCTCGATAGCGTTGAAGAAGTCAGCGCCCACGCGGTCATACTTGTTGATGAAGGCGATGCGGGGAACGTTGAAGGTAGAAGCCTGACGCCAAACGGTCTCAGACTGGGGCTGGACGCCGGCAACGGCGTCGAAGACGGCGACAGCGCCATCGAGGACGCGCAGGCAGCGCTCGACCTCGGCGGTGAAGTCAACGTGGCCCGGGGTGTCGATGATCTGGATGCGGTAGTCCTTACCGTCCTTGTTCCAGAAGCACGTGGTAGCAGCGGAGGTAATGGTTACGCCGCGCTCCTGCTCCTGAACCATCCAGTCCATGGTGGCAGCGCCCTCATGGACCTCACCGATCTTGTGGGTCTTACCGGTGTAGTAAAGAATACGCTCGGTCGTGGTGGTCTTACCGGCATCGATGTGGGCCATGATGCCGATGTTACGGGTATCGGAAAGCTTGTGCTTAGCCTTAGCCATGTTAGTTCCTTACCTTAACTTACCAACGATAGTGAGAGAACGCGCGGTTGGCCTCGGCCATCTTGAAGACGTCCTCACGCTTCTTGACGGAAGCGCCCAGGCCGTTGGAAGCGTCCAGAATCTCGTTTGCGAGACGCTCAGCCATGGTCTTCTCCTTGCGAGCGCGGGAGAAGTTGACGATCCAGCGGATGCCCAGAGCGGTGGAACGACGGGAGTTGACCTCCATCGGGACCTGATAGGTAGCGCCACCGACACGCTTGGGCTTAACCTCGAGCGTGGGCTTGACGTTGTCCATAGCCTTCTTGAAGGTAGCGAGAGCGTCGCCACCCTCGGACTTCTCGGCAACGATCTCGAAAGCGGTGTAAACGATGCGCTCAGCGGTGGCCTTCTTGCCGTCAAGAAGGACCTTGTTGATGAGCTGAGTCACCAGGCGGTTGTTGTAAACGGCGTCAGGCTGAACCTCACGACGATTAGCTGCTGCACGACGCGGCATGTGAAATCTCCTTAAGTGTCTACCGTGCGGCGCTTAGGCGGCACACGGCGAAAGTATCAAAACGTTATCTGGCTTATTTGGCCTTGGGGCGCTTAGCACCGTACTTGGAACGGGCCTGCATACGGTTCTGGACCGGAGCAGCATCGTAGGCGCCACGGATGACGTGATAACGGACACCAGGGAGGTCACGAACACGACCGCCGCGGACGAGCACGATGGAGTGCTCCTGCAGGTTGTGGCCCTCACCCGGAATGTAAGCAGTAACTTCGATGCCGTTGACGAGGCGAACACGGGCAACCTTACGAAGAGCCGAGTTCGGCTTCTTGGGGCTCGTGGTGAAGACGCGGGTGCACACGCCGCGCTTCTGGGAGTTGTGCTGCAGAGCAGCGTTCTTGGACTTCTTGGGCGCGGAACGACGGCCCTGGCGAACCAGCTGGTTAATAGTAGGCAAAGCGTACTCCTTCTCGAATGATTCCAGCTTTCTGTAAAGTGCAACGGCTTGAATCGAGGGGTCAGCATCCCCCTACGAAACACGCAGTTCGATAGGATACGTGCCGTTAGCTGTGTCGTCAACAGACCACGCCGCCGGGCGTATCCTAAAATAGCCACATTTCCGCAAAGCCTACACAAAAGGAATCCCCTCCTGTGCGCGAGGGCGGATTCCCGGGACGGGCGGCCCAGGGGTTAAGTTTGCTGCTCTACAGTCCTGCGCAAGACGGAAAGCACATTAAGTGCTTTCCTTTGCGTGCGGAACTCGCGACAAACTTAACCCCTATGC
>NZ_JBQHUO010000013.1:0-51134 GCF_052065125.1 Collinsella sp. HCP28S3_G2 | reverse complement strand
CGCCCGGTCCCGTTCCGAACCCGGAAGCTAAGCCCCATCGCGCCGAGAGTACTGCGGGGCCAGCCCGTGGGAGGCCAGGGCGCCGCTGACCGGTGGACGGCACCGAGCCGTGCGCTTGGACTGGGAAGGGGGAGGCCTCGCGGCCTCCCCCTTTTTTGCGCTATATCTATATACAAGCTGTGCCTTGTGAGCGGACTCTTCCTTTGACTCTCTTACTGTTTGGCTGTTTTTTGAACCGTCGCTTTGTATTTGCGCGATAATTACTCGCATTGACGTTAGGGAGGGCTTGATGTTTACCGTTTTCGTTTTGGGCAATATTGCTTCGGGTAAATCGACTGCCTGCCGCTTTCTGGAATCTCGCGGAGCCCTGCTTATCGATTTAGATGTTCTTGCCAAATCGCTGTACGTACCGGGGTCGGATATCGTCAATGCTCTTGCTGAAGAGTTTGGCTGGGATATTTTGGACGAGGATGGCGGTGTTCGACGTAACGTTCTCGCTTCTCGAGCTTTTGTTTCTCCCGATACGGTTGCAAGGCTCAATAGTATTGTTCACCCCGCTCTCATTGAGCAGCTTTCGCTGAGGATTCTCGATCCTGCTTGCTGTACGGTTTCGTCCCCCCGCTATCCCTTTGCGGCGGTCGAAGTATCTGCTCCGACTGGCTTTGAGGATGCCTTTGGCCTTGCGGATGAAATTATGGTTGTTAGCGCTCCTTTAGCGGTCCGTCGCGAACGCGCTATTCACCGTGGTATGGACCCATCCGATTTTGATGCTCGCTGTGCTTGCCAACCCGATGAGTCTTCGCTTTGCAGTCTCGCCACGACCGTGATTGATAACGCAGCGGGCGACAGCTCGCTCTTTGAACAACTGGACGCGTGGCTTGCTCGCCATGGCCTTATGGATGCTATGGATAAGGAGACGACAGATGCCTAAGACGCGTTTCTTTACGTGGTATCGCCTTGTGCCGCTGGTTGTCGTTTTCGTCTTTGGCCTTATCTCGCTCGTTTACTCGTGTGCTCCCGCCGCTTTCTTTAAACCGTTCTATCCGATTGACTATGAAGCGTATGTAAAGCAGTCCAGTATTTCGCATAATCTCGATCCGTATCTGGTGTGTGCCGTCATCAAGTCGGAATCAAACTGGGATCCCGAGGCGGAATCAAATCAGGGCGCCCAAGGTCTCATGCAACTTATGCCCGAAACCGCTCAGGATATGATCGCTAAGGGCCTTGTCGACGGGGACGAGTATTCAGCCGATGATCTGAATGACCCCGCTTCGAATATCGAATTTGGGTGCGCGTACCTCTCATACCTGTTGACGTATTTCAATGGGTCGACGGATAGCGCTATTGCTGCTTACAATGCCGGAATGGGCAATGTCGATGGGTGGGCGCAGCAAAACACATCGCTCCATAACGCGATTGCCTTTCCCGAGACGCAAGCCTATTTGATTCGTGTCAATAATGCCTGGGTTCGCTATAAGACCCTCTATCCCGACCGGTTCGTATAGGACTATGCCTGCCGCCTGCGTATACTGCAGATGTATGAGTTAGGAGTATCCATGGCGGATTTTGAAGTTGAGCGTGTTGGCGGAGAGCTCAAACGTTTTGGCGTTGAGGGCTCCGAGGTACCGTTTGAGGTCGTGTCTCCCTATGAGCCTGCAGGTTCACAGCCTAAGGCCATTGAGTCGCTTGTGCAGGGTGTGAGGGACGGAGACCGGTATCAGGTTTTGCTTGGCGTGACCGGCTCGGGCAAGACCTTTACCATGGCCAAGACCATCGAAGCTCTCGGTAAGCCAACGCTGGTCATGGCCCCCAACAAAACCCTCGCCGCCCAGCTTGCGAGCGAGCTCAAAGAATTCTTTCCCAACAACGCCGTGGTCTACTTCGTCTCGTACTACGACTACTATCAGCCCGAGGCATATGTGCCGCAAAGCGATACGTATATCGAGAAGGATGCTTCGATTAACGAAGAAGTCGAGATGCTTCGACATCAGGCGACCGCCTCGTTGCTTTCTCGACGCGATGTGATCGTCGTTGCTTCGGTGTCCTGCATCTATGGCATCGGCTCTCCTGAGGACTATGCGGGGCTGGCGCCGAATGTCGACAAGAAAGTACCGCTCGAGCGCGATGACTTTATCCATGCGCTCATCGACATTCAGTACGACCGGAACGACTATGACTTGGCGCGTGGCACCTTCCGCGTGCGCGGTGATGTTGTCGATGTGTATCCGCCCTATGCCGAGCATCCGTTGCGATTTGAGTTCTTTGGCGATGAGGTCGAGCTTATCGCCGAAATCGATGAGGTTACCGGTGAGATGCTTCGTGAGTATGAGGCTATTCCCGTGTGGCCGGCATCGCACTATGTGACCGAGAAGCCCAAGGTCAAGGCGGCCTTGAAGTCAATCAGTGAAGAATGCGAAAAACGCGTCGCGGAGCTCAAGGCGACCGACAAGTTGCTCGAGGCGCAACGTCTACAGCAACGGACCGATTATGACCTCGAGATGCTCGAGACGATGGGCTTTTGCAACGGCATCGAGAACTACTCGCGTCATCTGGACGGGCGTAAGCCGGGTGAGCCGCCGTTTACCTTGATTGACTACTTCCCCAAGGACATGCTCTGCATCATAGACGAGAGCCACGTGACGGTGCCACAGATTCGCGGCATGCACGAAGGCGACCGATCGCGCAAAGTTACGCTTGTTGAGCATGGTTTTCGCCTGCCCTCGGCGCTCGACAATCGCCCGCTTCGTTTCGATGAGTTTGAGGCGAGAATCCCCCAGTTCATCTATGTTTCGGCAACGCCGGGCGACTACGAGCTGCGGGTGAGCCAAAACGACGTGGAGCAGATTATTCGTCCGACCGGCCTGCTCGATCCCAAGATCGACGTGCGTCCCGTTCGCGGTCAGATTGACGATCTTGAGGATGAGATTCGCGAGCGTGTTGCCCGCAAGGAGCGCGTGCTGGTGACCACGTTGACCAAGCGCATGGCCGAGGACCTGACCGACCATCTACTTGATGCGGGCATTAAGGTCAATTACATGCACTCTGATACGGCGACAATGGACCGTGTCGAGATCCTGCGAACGCTGCGCGAGGGCAAGATCGATGTTCTCGTTGGCATCAACCTGCTTCGCGAGGGCTTGGATCTTCCCGAGGTCTCACTGGTGGCAATTCTCGATGCCGATAAGGAAGGCTTCTTGCGCAACCGTCGTTCGCTGATTCAGACGATTGGCCGTGCGGCCCGTAACGCCGATGGCGAAGTCATCATGTATGCAGACGTTGTGACCGATTCGATGAAAGCGGCCATCGAGGAGACGCAGCGCCGTCGCGAGACTCAGATGGCATATAACGAAGAACATGGCATTGTGCCCAAGACAGTGCGCAAGGCCATCAACGACATCTCAAGTTTTATTGCCGAGGCCGAAAAAACTGTGGGCTCCAAGGGACGCTCGAAGGGCGACTCTCTTGGCCATGGTGCATTCTATACGCCCGATGAGTCGGGCGAGGGCGGTGTGCCGGAAACGGTGGCGCCCGAGCAGACACTTGCGGAGCAGTTGGAAGAACTACCGCATGACGAGCTTGTGCGGATCGTCGAAACCATGGAAGAGGATATGCGTAACGCTTCTGCCGTCATGGACTTTGAGGAGGCGGCGCGCCTGCGTGATGCTGTCGTTCAGATTCGGGCGATGCTCGAGGGTGCGTCTGAGGACGAGACGATCGAGCGCTTGCGTTCGCAGGCCCGCAAGGGTTCCACGTTCGCATCGGGTAGAAAACGCCAGGGTGCACGGTTTAAGAAATAGCGAACAGGCCCCGAGTTACCTGTGGAGCTCGGGGCCTGTGTCTTTTGCACGCTGGAATTCGTTCGCTAGAGGTCTGCGATCAGGGCTTCGGCACAACGGATACCGTCGGTGGCTGCGCTCATGATGCCTCCGGCATATCCAGCTCCCTCACCACAAGGGTAGAGGCCCGGGGTCGACACGGCATGGCACGTTCGGTCTCGGGTGACAGTGACCGGTGAGCTCGAACGAGTCTCCACGCCGGTAAGAACGGCATCGGGGCGGTCGTAGCCCCGTAGCTTTTTTCCGAGTAGGGGAAGTCCCAGGCGGAGCGACTCGACGATATGCTGCGGCAGGGCTTCGTCAATTGCCGTCCAGGTCACACCGAGCGGATAGGTGGGCTTTACCTTTCCGGGCGCCTTGCTGGCGCGTCCTGCGAGGAAATCTCCGACGAGTTGTGCCGGTGCGTTCCAGTTGGAACCGCCCAGGCGATAGGCGGCCGCCTCGCAGGCGCGCTGGAGCTCGATGCCGGCGAGCGGGTCATCGTCGGGAAGGTCCTCGGGCGTGACGTTAACGAGCAGGGCGGCATTTGCGTTACGGCCGTCGCGGGCATTGAGGCTGGCGCCGTTGACGCACAGGTGGCCCTGCTCGGAAGAGGCGGCGACAACCTGCCCGCCGGGGCACATGCAAAACGAGAACACGCTGCGGCCGTTGGGAAGATGGGCGACGAGTTTGTAGGGGGCTGCTCCGAGGGCAGGATGTCCCGCCGAGGCTCCATATTGGGCTCGGTCGATGTCGCGCTGCGGATGCTCGATGCGAACGCCCATGGCAAAGGTCTTTTGTGCGAGGGCCACGTCGTGGTCCTTAAGGAGTTCAAAAATATCGCGAGCAGAATGCCCGCAGGCGAGGATGAGGTGCTTTGTCTCAATTGACTCGTAAGCGGCGTCTTGGGATGATTGGACATCAATACCGGTGATGGCGCCAGATGCGTCGATGCGAATGTCGACGAGTTTTGTTCGATAACGGACGACACCTCCGAGCTGCTCGATGCGCTGGGATATAGCGGTAACAACCGTGGGAAGGATGTCGGAGCCAATGTGCGGCTTGGCATCCCACAGAATATCGCGGGGCGCACCTGCCTCGACGAAGGTTTCGAGGATGAGGCGATGGGCGGGATTTTTTGTTCCCGTATTGAGCTTGCCGTCCGAGAAGGTCCCCGCGCCGCCCAGACCAAACTGGATATTGCTCTCGGGGTCGAGGATACGCTCCTTTAGAAAGAGGTCGATCGCCTGTGAGCGGCGAAATGCCGGGTCGCCGCGCTCGATGAGCAAGGGCTTAAGACCTGCTTCGGCAAGGGTGAGTGCGGCGAAAAGGCCGGCGCATCCGGCACCGACGACGACGGGGCGCTCTTTGGGTGCGCCGGAAACGGGGGAGGGGAATGAAGGCTCATCGTCTTCTATCGCGCGTACGCGCGAGCGGTCACGCTCGGCAACGCTGTCGACCGCTTCTCGCTCGAGGTGGGGACTAGTCAGCTCAACACGAAAGCTCAGGATAAAATGGACGTCTCGTTTTTTGCGAGCGTCGATTGACTTGCGGTGGAGCTCGATGGACTTGATCTCGGAGTCCTTGCAACGTAGGACGCGCTTGGCGACTCGCTTGCCAACAATGAGGCAGGCATTTTCATCGCCGGCTTCATCGAGTGACGCGTTGACTTGGGTGATTTCGATCATCGAGGTCTCCTTAGAGGCAAGAAAGAGGCCGTCCGGTATCCCAGACGGCCCGAATGCGTTTTTGATTATAGACTGTGCGGCTACAGGCTGCTTGCAGCGCGAATGCCCGAGAGCCAGGCCCACGCAAGGTTAAAGCCTCCGCAATCGGCGTCGATGTCGAGCGCTTCGCCGCAGACGTAAAGCGGGGCGTCGACAACGCTGCACGCGCGTAGACTGGGTGTTGAGATGCTCTCGACAGATACGCCACCACGCGTGACCTGCGCCGAGCGCTCCTCGGCTGTTCCCTCGACGAGCAACTTAAAGTGCTTGAGGATCGAGACCAGGTGGACGACATCGTTGGAGCCTGGATGGCACCGCTCGAACGCTGTGCAGACGACGCGGGAGAGTTGCGGGGCGAGCATGCCGTCGAGCCAACGGGGATCGCGGGGCGAAAAGCCGCCGAGCAGCTTAAGGCGCCTGTTAAGCATATCGAGCAACTCGTCTTTAGAGAGGTCGGGGAAAACGTCGAGCAGGATCGTATCGCCGCGCTGGATACGACGGGAGAGGTTGAAGACAGCGACGCCCGAGATGCCGAAGGTTCGAAACAGCACTTCACCGTCTTCGTGCCAGAGCTCCCTATGGTTTCGGGTGAGCGTCAAGCGGGCGCGGACGCGCAGACCATCCAACGTCTTGAGTGCCGCCCGATCGCCGACGACCGTTGCCGATACGGGGCAGAGGATGGGGCGCAGCGAAGTGAGGGGGAGGCTAAACGTATCGGCGATACCGGCGGGGTTGCCGCCCGTGGCGATAATTACGGCGCGCGCCTCCAGGGCCTCGTTCTTGCGAGGGACATCGGCGAGCGCTTTCCGAAGCGAGCGGAGCTCCGATTTTCGGTCGTCGTGCTTTTTTGCCTTGAGTGCCCGCGCTGGACGGTTTATTTGGAGTGCCCAGCCTTCGGAAGCTTTGTGCGCCGAGGCAACATTGGCTCCGCAGATTAAGGTGATACCCAGGCGGTCGCAAACGTTGAGAAGCGCGTCGCGTACCGATTCGGCGCGAAGCGAGCGCGGGTACAGCCGGCCTTCCTCGGAGGTTGTCATGATGCCCAGCGAGGAGAAGAAACCCATAAGCTCTTGTTCGGGCTGGGGGCCCATGACGGATTCGACGAATGCGGGGTGGTTATACCGCTGTGGATCAATCGATTCGTTGGAGAGGTTGCAGCGACCGTTGCCGGTCGCAAGGAGCTTAAGGCCGCAGGCGACATCGCGCTCAACGATGCAGACGCTTTTGCCAGCGCGTGCGGCCGTAATGGCGGCGGCGAGGCCTGAAGCCCCGCCGCCGATTACCAGGACGTCATAGAAGGCGCTCGTGTTCACTTAGGCCTCGTCGGTCTCGTGCGGGGCAATGGCCTCGACGGCAGAGACTGCCTGGGGCAACATGCCGTCGGGCAGTGCGGTCTCGACCTCGCCCTTATCGCAGGCCTCGGCGAGTGCCGGATTAATGGGAATCGTGCCCAAGATGTCGAGGTTATAGCGCTCTGCGACCTCGGGGAGCTTGCTCTTGCCAAAGACCTCGATCTTCTTGCCGCAGTCGGGGCACTCAATATAGCTCATGTTCTCGACAATGCCCAGAATGGGGACGTTCATCTTCTCGGCCATGTTGACCGCCTTGGCGACGATCATCGAGACCAGATCCTGCGGGCTCGTGACGATGACGATGCCGTCGACGGGCAGCGACTGGAAGACGGTGAGCGCGACGTCGCCTGTTCCCGGAGGCATGTCGACCAGCAGGTAGTCGATGGGGCCCCACGAGGTCTCGCTCCAGAACTGCCTAATGGCGCCTGCGATGACCGGACCGCGCCAAAGGACGGGGTCGGTCTCGTTTTGGAGCAGCAGGTTGGAGCTCATGACCTTGACGCCGTGCTCGGAGATTTCGGGCAGCATAAGGTTGCCAAGGGCATGGACGTGGCGTCCGCTCATACCGAACATCTTGGGGATAGAGGGACCGGTGATGTCGGCATCGAGGACGCCGACCTTGTGGCCGTGACGGGCAAGCTCGGTGGCGATGGCGCCGGTGACAAACGACTTGCCGACACCGCCCTTGCCGGAAAGCACGGCGATGACGCGTTTGACCTCGGACAGCGTGTTCTCCTCAAATTGCGACGGCGATGTTTGTCCGCCGGCGGCCTGTGCGTGCTCGCAACCCATGTATGACTCCTTTGTATATGTTGGGGCCGGGGCCCCGTGATGTGACACGAGCGTCATTGTACCCTCGTTTGCGAGCGGGAGTCATTTGTGATGCATTTGGGCCGAGCGTGCTTGCAATACGATGGGCCCAAGCGAATGAGCGGGCTTACTGAACTTTGCTGGCGAACTCGAGGTATTGCATGCGCTGCAGCTTGTCGATCGTCGAGGCGTATGGGCTGTCTTCAGATTCCAAGTCGTAGCGCAGCCCGTCGGCACCAAGATAGCCGGCGACATTGATGGTGGGCACATCTGACCTTGTTGCAAGCAGAGCCTTTTGATAGTCGGTGAGCGGGGCGCCGATCTTATTAAGGGTAATGGCTGCAATCTCGTTTGCCCCGACGGTGTCGTAGACGTTGAGCTCGGTATTGCCGGCGATTTCATAGTTAGCCCAGACGAAATAGGTCGACTGATAGATACGGAAAGCGTGGCTTGCCGTATCTTCCTGAGGGTACAGCTCGTCGTTGAGAGTCGTTGCGGCGCTCGGCTGATGGTCGCCAAAAAAGACAAGAACAACCGGTCTGCCGATATTGCGGAGCTCGTTGATAAAGTACTCGAGGTCCCGGTCGGATGCGTTGATGCAGGTAAGATAGGTGTTGAGCGCGCTATTGGCGCCCTCGCTGGCTCCCTCGACCCAATAGTTTGTCAGCTCCTCGGCGGGAACGGTGCCATAGTCGTAGCCGCCGTGATTTTGCATCGTGACGTCAAAGATGAACTGCGGGGCTTCGTCGGTTCTAAGCAGGTCGAGTATCTTGTCGTAGGTGGCGTAGTCGCATACGCCGGCATGGTAGCAGGGCGCACCTTCGAAATCGCCGATTGAAAGAAAGTCTCCAAAGCCCAGCTGCTGATAGATTTTATCTCGATGGTAGTTGACGGGGTTTTGCGGGTGCATAGCGGTAGCGGTATACCCAAGCTCTTTAAGGTTCTTTGCCAGGCTGTTGACGCCATTCATCTGATACAGCTGATAGGGGATTTTGCCTAATCCGACAAAGGCCGTTGTCGCTCCGGTCAAAAATTCGAATTCGGAGTTCGCCGTTCCGCCACCGGCGACCGAAGCGAGCATGGTGCCGCGAACAAGTGTGTCGGGAAGCGAGTTGTAGAATGCGGGGCCGGTGTACCCGGCCGCCTGGAGCTGCTCAAAGCACGAAAGGTCGCTAAAACTCTCGTTCATGACGGCAACAATCGTCGGCTTGATTTCATTGAACTGGGCAACGGCCGCCGCGCGCTGCTCGCTCGAGCCATACGTGCTGTCGTAGGTGGCGGCGAGCTCCTGCTCGATGCTCTGCGCCTCATCGGGCGTATAGTCTTCGG
This sequence comes from Collinsella sp. HCP28S3_G2, assembly GCF_052065125.1. Lineage (NCBI taxonomy): Bacteria > Bacillati > Actinomycetota > Coriobacteriia > Coriobacteriales > Coriobacteriaceae > Collinsella > Collinsella sp. HCP28S3_G2. The sequence goes on along the minus strand of NZ_JBQHUO010000013.1, from coordinate 42,101 downwards.
GCTTCTCAATGGGCAACTCGTTGACCATTTCGGTGAACGAAGTGATAAAACCCTGAGACGCATACGTGGTGATGGGCTGCCAACGGTCAAATCCAAAATTCAGCGCCTGCTCCAAGTCGATGCTGGAAAAGCCCGAGAGCCCCACAACGGTCACTAGCAGAAAAGCGCAGAGGTTAGCGGCGATTGCGGGGAAGACATGGGTGGGCGTACGGAGCTTTCTCGGTCGGATAAGCGAAAGAAGCCCCAGGGAAATCTCTAGCAGGGCTAGAGAGGTTACGATTCCGGCGGTAAAGGTAAACTCGTATCCCTCGCTCACTTCCATTGCGGTGCCAAGGGCCAAGATATCGCTTGGCAGGATGGCCTCGCCTTTAAACGTTATGACGAAGTGCTCGGCAATGCCAAGGATGCAACAGACGACGGGCACGAGGACCATGACGCCTCCATGACGCTGTCCCAGCAAATAAAGGGAGAGCAGAACCGTCGCGAGCAGCCCGACGGAAAATCCGAATGAGTTGGCGGGAATGCGATAGAACGTTTCGTTGCAGGAAATTTCGAGTGAAACGAACGAGAGCGCTGAAACAGCGGCGATGACAAGGATGTCACGGCAAATACAGGCAACCGTTCCCGTCGCAAGATCGGTTTGGTCGATAAGTCCCGAAACCAAGGGCTCGACAAGAAGTATGACGGCGGCAGCACCGAGCGCCGAATAAGAAAGGACCCATAGGGAACTGTCCTCATTTACGAGCAATTGATTCGTAATCCATGCAGCTACCATGCCGAGCGGGATGAGGAGCGTCGCGCACCAAAAGACGCGGGCAATGGGCGGCTTTTCATTGTGTTTGATTGAAAAATACACGCGCACGACGACGGTGGCCACGATAAGGACGGCGATGAATATGGGCAGATTGGCCATGTCGCTCGAAGTGATTTCAAGGGGGATATCTTCGGTCATGGACGTTCCTCTGTTACAGCAAATTAAGTTCAGTATTTGATTACTGTAACCTTTCCACGGCATTTCGAGAAACAAAGCGCCCGATACGCAAAGCTAAAGGTCTGCGAATCTTGTATTACGAACATCTGTGCGCGTCGAGTGCGCTAAACTCATCGGCAGTATGATTCGATGCAATAGGAGGCAAGGAGCTTCCATGTCTGATTCTTCTATCGTTATTCGCGGCGCTCGTGAGCACAACCTCCGTGATATCGATGTTTCCATTCCGCGTGACCAACTCGTGGTCATTACCGGTCTTTCTGGCTCGGGCAAGAGCTCGCTGGCATTTGACACTATCTATGCCGAGGGCCAGCGTCGATACGTCGAGAGCCTTTCGAGCTATGCGCGCCAGTTCTTGGGCCAGATGGACAAACCCGACTTGGATTCAATCGACGGCCTTTCGCCGGCGGTGTCGATCGACCAAAAGACGACGTCTAAAAACCCTCGCTCGACGGTTGGCACCGTAACCGAGATTTATGACTATCTGCGCCTGCTGTTCGCCCGTGTGGGCACCCCGCACTGTCCCGAATGCGGCCGCGTCATTGAGCGCCAGACGACCGACCAGGTTGCCGACAAGGTCTTGGCGGCGGGGGAGGGTCGCCGCGCGTTTGTGCTGGCACCGGTGGTGCGCGGGCGAAAAGGCGAGTACACCAAACTGTTTGAGGACCTTCGCGCCGAGGGCTTTAGCCGCGTGCGTGTCGACGGTGAAGTGCGCTCGCTCGACGATCCAATCGATCTGGACAAGAAGTTCAAGCACGATATCGAGGTCGTGGTCGATCGCATCGTGATCCGTGAGAACTCTCTGGGCCGTATTGCCGAGTCCGTTGAGCAGGCGACCGCGCTGGCTCACGGCAATGTAAATGTGTACATGCTGCCCGATCGTGATGCTCCCGAGGGGACCGAGGGCGAGCTGCTGGAGTATTCGTTGGCCTTGGCGTGCCCGGAGCATGGACACTCCATCGACGATCTTCAGCCGCGTGATTTTTCGTTTAACGCTCCCTATGGCGCATGTCCTGAGTGCGACGGCCTGGGCTTTAAGAAAACCGTTGATGCCGAGGCGCTGATCGAGGACCCCTCGAAGTCCATTGCCGACGGAGTCTTTGGTAGCCTGTTTGGCAATTCGAACTACTACCCGCAGATTTTTGCTGCGGTCTGTAAACACTTTAAGGTAAGCGCCGATACGCCGTGGGAGGACTTGCCCCCTCGCGTGCGTCGTGCATTCTTGGATGGCCTGGGCGATACGAAGATCTCGGTTGACTACCAAAAGCTCGACGGACGTCGTAGCCAGTGGGATACCAAGTTTTCGGGCGTTCGCAACATCCTGTACGAACGCTATACCGAGACGACGAACGAGAACACCAAGGCGCGCTTGGAGAAGTACATTCGCGAGGAACCGTGCTCGAGCTGCCACGGCGCTCGTTTGCGCCCTGAGATGCTCGCCGTCACCGTGGGCGGCAAGTCCATTTACGAGGTTTGTTGCCTGTCGTGCCGTGAGTCGCTCGAGTTTTTTGAGGGCCTGGAGCTCACCGAGCGCCAACAGTTTATCGGCGGGCGCATCGTCAAGGAAATCCTGGAGCGCTTGCGTTTTCTGGTCGATGTTGGACTCGACTATCTGACGCTCGATCGTGCCTCGGCGACGCTTTCTGGTGGCGAGGCGCAGCGTATTCGCCTGGCAACGCAGATCGGCGCCGGCCTCATGGGTGTCCTGTACATTTTGGACGAGCCATCGATCGGCCTTCATCAGCGTGACAACGAGCGCCTGATCAAGACCCTTGAGCGCCTGCGCGATATCGGCAATACCGTCATCGTCGTCGAACACGACGAGGACACGATCCGTGCCGCCGACTACGTGATCGACATGGGGCCCGGCGCCGGCGTCAACGGCGGACACGTAGTCGCGGCGGGAACGCCTGCCGATATCATGGCGTGTCCTGAGTCGATGACGGGCGCTTATCTGACCGGCAAACGAATGATCCGGGTGCCTGATGAACGGCGCAAGCCCGGTCGCGGCTGCCTTAAAATTACGGGCGCTCGAGCTAACAACCTCAAAAACGTTACTGCCAAGATCGAGTTTGGTACGCTTACGGTTGTTACCGGCGTGTCGGGATCGGGCAAGAGCTCCCTGGTTACCGACACCATTGCGCCTGCCCTTACGAATGCTATTCACCGTTCGACGCGCCCTGTGGGTCCGTATAAGAAAATCGAGGGCATCGAGTGTATCGATAAGGTTATCGATATCGACCAGTCGCCGATTGGCCGCACACCGCGTTCCAACCCTGCTACCTATATTGGCCTGTGGGATGATCTTCGCGCGCTGTTTGCGAGTACGCCGGAGTCGAAGGCGCGCGGCTACTCGCCGGGTCGTTTTTCCTTTAATGTGAGTGGCGGGCGCTGTGAGGCGTGCAAGGGCGACGGACAGATCAAGATCGAGATGCACTTTCTTCCCGATATCTACGTTCCCTGCGAAGTTTGCGGCGGTAAACGCTACAACCGCGAGACACTCGAGGTCACCTACCGTGGCAAGACCATCTCGGACGTGCTTGACATGAGCGTCACCGAGGCGCTGGCGTTCTTTGGGAATATCCCGCAGATTAAGCGCAAGCTTCAGACTTTGTATGACGTTGGCTTGGGCTATGTGAGTTTGGGGCAGCCTGCCACGACGCTTTCGGGCGGCGAGGCGCAGCGTGTGAAACTCGCCAAGGAGCTTCATCGACGCCAGACGGGCAAGACGTTCTATATTTTGGACGAGCCGACGACCGGCCTTCATTTTGAGGACGTCCGCCAGCTGCTCGATGTGCTGCAGCGCTTGGTCGATGCGGGCAACACGGTGCTGGTGATTGAACACAACCTTGATGTCATCAAGGTTGCCGACCGCCTGATCGATATGGGTCCCGAGGGCGGCAATGGCGGCGGAACCGTCGTGGTCTCGGGTACGCCGGAGCAGGTCGCGGCATGTTCGCAGAGTTACACGGGCAAGTTCTTGGCACCGCTGCTCAAGCGCGACCGCGAGCGTCAGGCACAACTCGACGCCCAGTAAAGAGACGCCGTCGTACGAGAAGCGCCACCGATTCCTTTCGATTCGGTGGCGCTTCTGTGTGTCGAGATGACGTATGCGGCTAAATTGGACATATACTTAGGCGTTACGTTCGAATGCGAGGGAAGGGACATGCCATGGCAAAGGCTGCAAAGACGCCGAAAACCAATGCGATGCGCGAGCTGGAAAACGCCGGCATCTCCTATATTCTCCATACGTATGAAGACGATGGCGATGAGTCGGTGGGTTTAGGCGTCGCAATTTTGGAACAACTTGGCGAGGAGCCTGGCCAGGGGTTTAAGACCTTGGTTTGCGTGACGCCGTCCAACGAACACGTTGTGTGCTGTATTCCCGTTGCCGACGAGCTTGACCTAAAGGCCGCCGCGCGCGCCGCTGGTGAAAAGTCGCTGACCATGATGCATGTCAAGGACTTGCTTGCCGCGACGGGGTATGTCCGGGGCGGCTGCAGTCCAGTCGGCATGAAAAAACGCTTTCGGACGCTGATCGATGAGACATGCGTCCTTTGGGATACCATTTTTATCTCAGGCGGTAAGCGTGGCTATCAACTTGAGCTTGCCCCCGACGACTTAGTTGCATTTTGCGGGGCGACGGTTGCCCCGATCACGAGAGAGGACTGAGCGATGCCGCAGGAAGAATCGAAGCGCGGAGCTCACTTTGCAAAGGGTTCGGCTTCTCAGACGCCCGCGCCTGAGGCTTCTTCGGTCGATGACCAGATTCGAAACGCTTGGTCCGTTGCTGCAGATCCAGGGGAGACGGCTGTGTATTTGCGTGCCGCCGGTGCCGGTACGGTGCCTCCCCGTACGATTCTCTCTTCGGCTCGTCCCGATGAGACGGCGGTGTTTTTGGCCGCGGCTCAATCCCGTGCCGGACGGATGCCTGACGCCGGGGCGTCTCGTGCGCCGCGTCCCGATGAGACGGCGGTGTTTTTGATGGCGGCTCAGGGAAAGGGCGCACTGCAGGGTGTCCCAGCCAATCGTCCCGCGAGGCCTGCAACCGACGGTGATGGCGAGCAGTTGCTTTTGGATGACGAGTGGTCACCGCTCGGCTCGACCGATCCGGTCGAGGGCGTTGCTGTTGAGGACGATGATTGGGATCTATTGTCGTTTTCTGGTCGAACCGCTGCCGCCAGGGAAGTTGACACGGTGTTTGGTAATAATGCCGTAGCTAACGATGACGATTCGTTTGACAACGATGTCACGCCTGTTGACGGAGCTTTTTCTGCCGATGATGCCGTTTTGGTCGACGACCCCTTCGCGATAATCGATGAGCCTGATATCGAGGTTGATTCTCGACAACACACTGAAGTCAGCCCCCAATCACAGGACGACGTAGATGATATGGGCTCGTCGGACTACTCTACGGTTGGCCGTTCTGCCGGCCTCATGACTGCACTGACCATTGTGTCGCGCGTCACCGGGTTTATCCGTACTTGGGCTATGGCTGCCGCCATCGGCATGTCGCTGCTCTCGTCTTCCTATCAGGTCGCCAACAACCTGCCCAATATGCTCTATGAGCTCGTGATGGGCGGTATGTTGGTTACCGCCTTTTTGCCGGTGTACATGGGCGTGCGTCGTGAGCAGGGTCGCGACGCCTCAAACGAATACGTAGGTAATCTGCTCGGCATCCTGCTTTTGCTGCTGGGCGGCATTTCGGTGTTGGGCACCGTGTTTGCTCCGGGCTTTATCTGGACGCAGTCGTTCCTTTCGGGCGATGGCGGAAGCATGGATACCGCTGCATTCATGTTCCGTTTCTTTGCCATTCAGATTTTGTTCTACGGCTTGGGCTCGGTGTTCTCGGGCGTTCTTAACGCGCATCGTGACTACTTTTGGTCGACGTTCGCCCCGGTACTCAACAATGTGATTGTCATTGCGAGTTTTATGGGCTTCGCTCCCGTATCTGCCTGCTTTGGTGAGCAGGCGGGCGTCGTTTTGATTTCGCTCGGCACGACGCTTGGCGTTTTTGTCCAGATGGCGTGCCAGATTCCCGCACTCGGTAAGCATGGTGTCCGGCCTCATATTCATATCGACTTTAAGGATCCTGCACTGCGACAGACGCTCGCGCTCGGCGTCCCGACGTTGCTCGCTACGGTATGCATGTTCGTGTCGACTTCCATTACCAACGCAGCCGCGCTGGTGGTGCAGCCCGAGACCGGTCCTTCTGTAATTGCCTATGCGCGCCTTTGGTACACACTGCCTTATGCCTTGATAGCCGCCTCGCTCTCGACGGCGCTTTATACCGAGCTTTCGCACGATGCCCAGGAAAAGGATTATGACAGCGTGCGCGTTGGTATCTCGCGCGGCGTGGCCCAGATGCTCTTCTTCCTGATTCCTTTCGCGCTATATCTCATTGTGTTTGCCCGTCCGCTCAACATGATTTATTGCGCCGGCAAGTTCGACGAGTCGGGTGTGGCGCTTGTGTCCGAGTTTCTGGTTTATCTGGCGCTCTCCCTGCCGCTCTACGGCGTGGTCGTGTTGATGCAGAAGAGCTTCTCGGCGCTGCTCGACATGAAGCCCTATAGCCGCTATTGCCTATACTCTGCCATCGGCCAGGCTGGTTCGGTTCTGCTGTTTGGTGTGGTGCTGGGCTATGGCATGCCTGCGATTGCGATTTCGTATGTTGTCGACTATGTGATTCTGGTCGGCTGTTCGCTGTGGTGGCTGCGTCGTCGTCTGCAGGGTCTTCAGGTTAAATCTATTCTGCACGGCTGCTTCTATGGCCTTTTGCTCGGCGGCCTGGGTGCCTCAGCGGGTGCCTGCGTTTTGTGGGCGCTCGAGAGTTTTGTCGGAGCGCTTGGCGGATCGATTCTTATTACCTTGGGCTATGTTTGCATCGCGGGCATGGTTTCACTTGCCGTGACTTTTGGCCTTGCCGTCCTTCTAAAGATACCTGAGGTCTCCGCGCTTCTTCGCCGCAGGTAGGCAGTCGTGGCAGGTCATGACAACATTCCAACGCTTGCCGAACAGGTTTCGCGTGTGCCCATGCAGCCTGGCTGCTACCTTTGGAAAGATGCCAAGGGCGATGTCATTTACGTTGGCAAGGCTAAAAATCTGCGCTCGCGCATGCGTCAATATGTGACGCTGCAGGACGAGCGCCAAAAGATTCCACTGATGATGCAGCTGGTTGCGAGCTTTGACTATATCGTTGTCGAGAACGAGCACGAGGCGCTGGTGCTCGAGCGCAACCTGATCGGTCAATACCATCCGTACTTTAATGTCGACCTTAAGGACGATAAGAGCTATCCCTTTATCGCTATCACCAAGAGCGATCTGTTCCCAGCTATTAAATATACTCGTGAGCGTCATAAGCCGGGAACGCGTTATTTTGGTCCCTACACCGACAGCCGCGCGGCGCGCGAGACCATTGATACGCTGCGCAAGGTAATCCCGATCTGCTCGGCTTCTTGTGCGGAATGGCGTCGATGCCGCCGTATCGTCGAGTCCCACAAGGGCGAAGAAGATATCGTCAATATGATTTGCGCTCAAAACGGGCGTCCCTGCTTTGACTTCCATGTTGGCCGCGGCCCGGGGGCATGCGTCGGTGCGATCTCTCCAGCCGACTATGCTAAAAACGTTAAACGCGTCGAGCGATTTTTGTCGGGCCATCGTAAAGATGTCGTTGATGAGCTTACATCCGAGATGACGGACGCCGCCGAAGCGCTCGATTTTGAGCGGGCGGCGCGCGTCAAGCGCCGCTTGGAAGTTATTAGGGGCCTGGACGACCGACAGCAGGTCGTTTTTCCGTCGAGTGTCGATCTCGATGTGATTGGTTTCTATCGAGAAGAGACCATTTCGGCCGCCTGCGTGTTTGTTGTGCGCGAGGGGCGAACGGTTCGAACCTGTGAGTTCATTCTCGATAAGGGCCTGGATGTCGATGAAGAGGAGCTTCAGTCGGGCTTTCTCAAGCGCTATTACGACGAGACGGCTGATATTCCAGCCGAGGTGAACCTTTCCGTCGAGCTTGAGGATGCGGAGGCGCTAGGGGAGTGGCTTTCGGACAAGCGCGAGCGTTCCTGTCATTTCCATAGGCCTCAGCGCGGCGAAAAACACCGGTTGCTCGATATGGCATCTAAAAATGCGCGTCATGCCCTCATGCGTTATATGATGCGCACGGGATACGCCGACGATCGCACCAATCGAGCGCTCCTGGAGCTTGAGAGCGCCTTGGCGCTGCCTGCGCCGCCAATGCGAATCGAGTGCTTCGATATCTCTACGCTTCATGGCACCTTTACGGTCGCCTCGATGGTGGTGTTTACCAACGGCCACGCCGACAAGAGCCAGTACCGCCGCTTTAAAATCCAGGCCGAATTGGACGAGGCGAACGACTTCGTTTCGATGTCCGAGGTTTTGGGGCGTCGCTATGCTCCCGAGCGGATGACCGACGAACGTTTTGGCTCGCGCCCCGATTTGCTCGTTGTCGACGGCGGCAAGCCGCAATTGACGGCTGCAATTAAGCAACTTGAGGCCCTTGGGCTCGATATACCAGTTTGTGGTTTGGCAAAGGCCGATGAGGAGGTTTTCGTGCCTTGGGACGAGACTCCTGTCGTACTTCCGACCGGGTCTGCGTCGCTCTATCTCATCAAGCAGGTGCGCGACGAATCGCACCGTTTTGCCATCACGTTCCATCGCGAATTGCGCGATAAAGCCATGACGGTTTCGGTACTCGATGACGTTCCAGGCGTGGGACCCACTAGAAAACGTGCAATTATGCGCCATTTTGGCTCGATGAAGCGGTTGCGCGCGGCGAGTGAGCAAGAGATCGCGGAAGTTCGCGGCATACCTGCCGATGTTGCCAAGGCGGTCCACGAGGCGCTCGTTGCATGGAATGCCGAGCGCGCCGAGGCCGCGGCTGGCCATTCCGATAGCTAAACACGAGCATAAACAACTGATATACATGATTGCGCGATTTTCAACCATTTATTTCGCCATGATTGCCTGCTGGTTTCGGGTTTTATTAACGCTAAAACGTTTGACTAACCCAAGCGAAAACCCTGCTATCCTGCGGGTTGACGAAGACTGATATCTCACCTCGCCGATACATACTGTCTGCTGTATCGTTTGTCAACGAATTCGGTGAACGGTAGTAAATACCGTTCAAGCGTATGTATGTATCGGTCGCCGAGCGCGGCACCTCAGTTGGGTTTGTCGGTAGGTAAGGTATATATCGTCCGCAAGTTGCGCGGGGGCAAGTTTAGGTGCTCCCGGGTAAGATTCTCTATTGATAGGAGAAGACATGGCCATCATCAATAAGGGTATGTCCAGGCGTTCGTTCCTCGGCCTCACCGGCAGCGTCGCTGCTGTCGCCGGCTTTGGTCTCACTGGCTGCGGTGGCAGCTCTAGCGACGAGGGTTCCGCTCCCGCTTCCGCCGATTCCGCCAACCGTGGCGGCGGCGTGATCACCGCCGGTTCCGCTTACGCTCCGTCCAGCTTCGACCCCGCCAGCACCGGCTCCGCCGTGGGCCTGGGCGCTAACTGGCACGTCGTCGAGGGCCTCTACGGCATCGATTACCACGACTACAGCACTTTCAACGAGCTCGCCACCGATGATCCCAAGTCCGTGGACGACACCACCTTCGAGGTCACCATCCGCAAGGGCGCCAAATTCTCCGATGGCACCGAGGTTACCGCTGACGACGTCGTCGCCTCCTACACCGCTTGCGCCGCTTCTGCCACCTACGCTCCGTTCTTCCAGCCTTTCGAGTCCATCGAGGCCAAGGATGCCAGCACCGTGACGGTCAAGACCAAGGTCCCCAACTTCTCCCTGCTCAAGGATCGTCTGGCCATCATTCGCGTTACTCCTGCCGCCCAGAGCGAGGAGGATCGCGCCAAGCAGCCGATCGGCTCCGGCCCCTGGATGTACGATTCTATCTCCGATACCGAGATCACCCTGGTTCCCAACCCCGAGTACAACGGTGAGTATGCTGCCGAGGATAAGAAGATCCAGTACAGCATCCTGACCGACCCCACCGCTCGCGTCACCGCTCAGCAGGAAGGCTCCACGCTCGTCATGGAGCTCGTTACCGCTGACGCCGTCGACCAGCTCGAGGGCGCCGGCTGCAAGATCGACAACGTCCAGGGCTTCGGCACCCGCTTCATCATGTTCAACGTCGCCAAGGAGCCTTGGAACGACGTCAAGGTCCGTCAGGCTGTCATGTATGCGCTCGACACCGAGAAGATGATCAGCAACACCTTCGCCGGCCTTGCTACCGCTGCCAGCTGCTACCTGCCCAAGAGCTTCACCAACTATCATGAGGCCTCCACGGTGTACAAGACCGACGCCAAGAAGGCCAAGAAGCTTATCGAGGAGTCCGGTATCACCCCGGGCGCCATTACCCTGCGCACCACCGATAACGAGCAGATCAAGGGTATGGCTGCCCAGGTCAAGAACGACCTCGACGCTCTCGGCTTCGATGTGACCATCCAGACCGATACTTCGCCGGCCACCTATGCTGCCATCGACGGCGGCGAGGCCTACGATATCCTCCTTGCCCCTGGCGATCCTTCCTGCTTCGGCGCAGACCCCGACCTGCTGCTCAACTGGTGGTACGGCGACAACGTCTGGATGCAGACCCGTTGCCCGTGGAAGGAGTCCGCTGAGTGGCAGAAGCTCCACGGCCTTATGGACGAGGCTCTTGCCGCCGAGGGCGACGAGCAGCAGAAGAAGTGGAACGAGTGCTTCGACATCATCGCCGACAACGCCGTTCTGTACCCCGTTGTCCACGTTAAGACCGTCTCCGCTTCCTGGAACGACCCGTCCACTGCGCCCAACGGCGAGGCCCTCGATGGCTTCAAGGGCATCGGCACGACGAGCATGTCCTTTAAGGGTGTCGCGACCGTCAAGGCGTAAGACTCGCTTGAGTCTATATGCAGGATGTCGGCCGTTGGGACCGTATCCTCATAGTTGAAACAAAGACCCGGGCGGCAACGATGTCGTTCGGGTCTTGTAATGAGTGTCCGTACTCATATACCAGTTGGTCCTACCGACAAAAGAAAGGGGAGAGAACGTGAACAACTTTCTACGTTTGATTGGAAGGCGTCTCGTGGCGCTGCCGATCATGGCATTGGGCGTCACCGTCCTGGTGTTTTTCCTTATGTCGTTCTCCAAGACCGACCCCGCCTACACGGCGTTGGGTGACGGTGCCTCGCCCGAGGCGGTTGCCGAGTACCATGAGAAGTATGGTCTGGACGACCCCTGGCCCGTGCGCTACGTGCGCTATATGGGCAATTTGATCCATGGCGACATGGGCACCTATGGTGCTGCTCGCAACTCCGTTGCCAAGCGCATCTCCACGGCCCTACCCGTCACGATGCAGCTGACCTTCATCGGTCTTGCCATCGGTGCGGTCGTATCGTTTTTGCTCGGCGTCATCGCGGCACTGTATCGCGATAAATGGCCGGACCAAGTGATCCGCGTCTTTTCCATCGCCGGCTTGGCAACCCCGTCGTTCTGGCTTGCCGTTCTGTTGATCCTGCTGTTCTCTTCCTACCTTAAGGTACTCCCGGCATCGGGTGCCCTGCCGCACTTCACCACGAATCCGGCTGGCTATCTGGGACGCATGATCATGCCCGCCATCGCCTTGGCATTTCCGCTGACGGGTCAGATGACTCGTATCGTGCGTACCGCCATGGTCGAGGAGCTCGACAAGGACTATGTCCGTATGGCTCGCGGCGCCGGCGTTCCCGAGAAGGTCGTCGTCGGCATCAACGTTCTTCGCAACGCGCTGATCACCCCGGTCACCACCCTCGGTCTTAAGATTGGCTATCTCATGGGCGGCGCCGTCGTCATCGAGGTCATCTTCAACCTCCCCGGCATGGGTACTGCGATCCTGCAGGGCGTTCAGGGCAACGAGGCGAACCTGGTTCAGGGCGTCGTCATCGTCGTTGCTCTTGCCTTCATCATCATCAACATCGTGGTTGACATGCTCTACCTGCTCATCAACCCGCGCATCAGGACGGTGTAGATTATGGTAAAGATTCGAGAGAAGCAAACCGAGCAGCTCGAGAAGGCTGCCTCCAAGGGGCTCAAGCTCGGTGGCTGGAAGAAGATGACGCTGTCTTCTAAGATTGCCGCCATCGTGCTGGTGCTGGTCGCCCTGACTGCGATTCTTGCCCCCCTGCTTGCCCCCTATAGCCCGGTCGAGATCTTTACGGCTCGCCAGGCTCCCGGCAACGGGTTTATCTTCGGAACCGACGACAAGGGCCGTGACATCCTTTCGCGTATGCTCTACGGTGGCCGTTACTCGCTGATCATCGGCTTTGGTGCTACCGCTATGGCTCTGGTCTGTGGCTCCGTTGTCGGTGCTCTTGCTGCGGTTTCGCGCAAGGCCGTCTCCGAGACGATTATGCGCATCCTGGACATCATCATGTCTGTCCCGGGTATCGCCCTCGCAGCCGTCTTCGTTTCCATCCTGGGCAACTCCGTGCCGTCGATTATCTTTGCGATCGGCTTTATGTACACCCCGCAGATCGCCCGTATCGTGCGTGCCAACATCGTATCCGAGTACGGTGAGGACTATGTCCGCGCGGTTATCGTCTCCGGCGCCAAGGCTCCGTGGATTCTGATCAAGCACGTTCTTCGTAACTGCATTGCCCCGATCATGGTCTTCACCGTCACCCTGGTCGCCGACGCTATCATCTTCGAGGCTTCGCTGACCTTTATCGGCGCTGGCATCCAGGAGCCCACTGCTACGTGGGGCAACATCCTCGCCGACGCCCGCGGTGGCGTGCTCGCCGGTCGTTGGTGGCAGGCGCTGTTCCCGGGTCTGGCCATCATGATCACCTGCCTGGCGCTCAACATCCTCTCCGAGGGCATTACCGACGCTATGGCCGCTGCTCCTTCCGCCGCCCTGGATCCGACCGATTCCTCCAAGCGCCGCGAGGCCGACCTGCTGGTCTCCGACCCCGTTCGCGCCTACAAGGAGCAGGCCCAGTCCCTGTCCGCCCGTCTTGGCGCCCTGCGCGATGTCGAGCTCAAGCGTAACGACCGCCATGTGCCCGATGAGTCCGTTGAGCCGATTCTTTCGGTCCGCGATTTCTGCATCCAGTTTGAGCACCACGGTGATATCAACGTCGTCGACCATGTCAACTTTGACGTCCGTCCCGGCCAGACCATGGGCCTGGTAGGCGAGTCCGGCTGCGGTAAGTCCATCACCACGCTGGCCATCATGGGCCTGACCGATGAGGACGAGCATCTTTCCGGCGAGGTCCTCTGGGAGGGTCGTGACCTGCTTAAGATGAGCAAGAAGGAGTGGTTCGGCCTGCGCGGTACCGATATCGCCATGGTCTATCAGGACGCTCTGTCCTCGCTCAACCCCTCTATGCTCATCTCCGCCCAGATGAAGCAGCTCACCAAGCGCGGCGGCACCCGCAGCGCCGAGGAGCTCCTGGAGCTCGTCGGCCTCGATCCCAAGCGCACGCTCGAGAGCTATCCGCACGAGCTTTCCGGTGGACAGCGTCAGCGCGTTCTGATCGCTATGGCCCTTACCCGCGACCCCAAGCTGGTCATCTGCGACGAGCCCACGACCGCTCTGGACGTTACCGTCCAAAAGCAGGTCATTAAGCTGCTCAACGATCTTCAGGCCAAGCTCGGCTTTGCCATGATCTTCGTTTCGCATGACCTGGCGTTGGTCGCCGAGGTCGCCCATAACATCACGGTTATGTACGCCGGTCAGGTTATCGAGCAGGCGCCCACCAAGGAGCTGCTCACCAACCCGATTCACGAGTACACCCGCGGTCTTCTGGGTTCCGTTCTGTCCATCGAGAGCGGTTCGGGCCGCCTGCACCAGGTGCCCGGCGCCGTCCCCAGCCCGCGCGATTTCCCCAAGGGCGATCGCTTCGCGCCCCGCTCAAGCCATCCGCACATCGGCCTGGACACCCGTCCGGTCTTCAAGCGCGTGCCCGGCACCGAGCACTTCTATTCCGAGCTCCCCGATGAGGTGCTCAAGGCAAATGGTTTGACCCCTCATGCGGAGGTGATGTAGATGAGCGAGACTGCGGTCAACGGCGTCGAGCCGATTATCTTCCTTGACGATGTCCACGTCACCTTTAGGACCCGTACCGGTTCGATCCTGCACCCCAATCTGGTTCATGCCGTCCAAGGCGTGACCATTAAGCTCATGCCCGGTCAGACGATCGGCATCGTCGGCGAGTCCGGTTGCGGCAAGTCCACCACTGCTAATGTCATGTGCGGCCTGCAGGCCCCCACGAGTGGCAAGGTCTACTTTAAGGGCAAGGACGTCACCAAGCGTACTGCCGAGGATCGTCGTCACATGGGCCGCGTCATCTCGGTCGTGTTCCAGAACCCCGCGACGGCACTCAACCCTCGCATGGTCGTTCGTGAGCAGCTGCTCGATCCCATGCGCGTCCACAACCTGGGTACCGAGGCCGAGCAGGAGAAGCGCGTTAAGGAACTCCTGGAACTTACCGGTCTGCCCAGCTCTGCCGCCGAGGTTCTTCCCGGCCAGCTTTCGGGCGGTCAGCGCCAGCGCGTGGCAATTGCCCGTGCCCTGTCGTTGAACCCTGACGCCATCATCGCCGACGAGCCCACCTCGGCTCTGGACGTTTCGGTCCGCGCGCAGATCCTCAACCTGTTGACCGATCTTAAGAAGGAGCTCGGCCTGGCCATGGTGTTCATTAGCCATGACATCCAGACGGTCCGCTACATCTCTGACGACATCATCGTCATGAACGGCGGCAAGATCGTCGAGCAGGGCGAGGCCAAGCAGGTCTTCCAGAACCCGCAGGACCCCTACACCAAGATGCTGCTCGGTGCTGCGCCGTCGCTGCTGCACCCCAAGCTTGGCGAGTAGGTTCGCTTTCCCTCCTGTGCGCCCGGCTCCCTTGCCGGGCGCACCCTCGTTGCGATTTCGAAAGGTTGGGTTCACGAGCCATGCCAAGCGCTCAGGAGCTACAACAGCAATTTGGTGGTTATCGGGGCGCCATGCCTCGTCCATCAGATTTCGATCTCTTTTGGAACGACCGCATGGCCGAGGCTGACGCCGTCGAGATCGACTATTCGGTCGAGGCGGCATCGATTGCCGATGCTGCGACCTGCCAGTTTTTTGACCTCTGGTATACCGGCATGTGCGGCGCCCGCCTGCATGCCAAGTATCTCAAGCCGGTTTCGGACGAGTCCGTGCCGCTGGTGCTACAGTTCCACGGCTATCCGGGCGCAAGCCGCAGCTGGTTCGAGCAGGCATCGTTTGCGGGTATGGGCATGGCACTTGTCGCCCTCGACTGCCCCGGTCAGGGTGGCCCCTCCGAGGATATTGGTGGATTTGAAGGCACAACGGTTGCCGGGCATATCGTTGCCGGTATCGACGGCGACCCGGCCAATCTCTACTACGTACGCTTGCATCAGGATATCCGCATTCTGTGCCGCATTGTTCGCGAGCTCGAGGGCATCGATCTTGCCCGTGTTTTTGTGAACGGTGCGTCGCAGGGCGGTGGCTTGGGCATTGCGACCTGCGCGCTTAACAGCGAGCTTATCAATCGTGCCGCCATCCTCTATCCTTTCCTGTCGGATTTCCGCCTGGTCTGGGATTTGGATGCCGACGACATTGCCTACGAGGGCCTGCGCTATTGGTCTCGCTGGTTTGACGAGGACTCGACTCGTATTGACGAGGCCTATGCCAAGCTGGCGTATTTCGATTCCAAGAACTTTGCCCCCATGGTCAAATGCCCCGTGCTGTTTGGCACGGGAACGGCTGATATCGTCTGTCCACCGGCGACGCAGTTTGCGGTCTACAATAACCTGACCTGTGAGAAGCGCCATGAGTTCTTTGAGGGCTTTGGCCACGAGGAGATTCAGGATTTTGACGATCTGATCATTCCGTTTTTCTGCAAGGAAGGGGATGCTCATGTCTAAGTGCGAGAGCAATGTCAATGAGCTGATTGACCCCGAGCTTGCGGGGATCTCTGGGACGGTTTCGTCAAGGCTCTCCGATTTCCGTGATTGGCGCGGCGATGCCTTGGCGGATGTTTCCGAGTTGGAGGCAGCCGCTTCGGATCTTGAGGTTTGCGGACTGACTGTCACGGCGATTGATTTCGCCAATCCGTGCGCGCGCTACTCCGAGGTTTCCTTTGAACTTGCCGGGGAAGTCGTACACGGCCGTTTGATTGAGCCCTCAGGTTGTGCCCGGGCATCCGAGCTTGTGCCGCTATGCCTGATGTTTCACGACATCGACCGACCCGTACGTGGATGGCATCACATGACGAGGTTTGCCGCCATGGGATATGCCGTGCTTGCGCTGGACGACGATGTGATTGGGCTCAGCGAGCTGAAGCAGGGGGTTACCTCGCCCGTTTTTATTGAACGCGTCCGCTGGGGCTGTGCAATGGCAAAGGTCGCGCGCAATCTTGACGGCATGGACCCCGACCGCATCTTTGCATGGGGCGAGGGCCTTGGCGGTGGAGTCGCGCTGGCGGTTTCTGCTCTGGACGAGCGGGGCCTTGCCTGCACGGCGGTTGCCAATCCGCTTCCCGGCGGCCTCGAAGCGCTGTCGTCTCGGGTGCGCGGATTGGTACTCATGGGTACATCGCTCATGGATGCCGTGAGCGATCCCAAGAGCCAGTTTGCCGTATTCAACGGTCTTGAGTGTGACCGGAGGCATATTATCTATGCCAAATATGCTCACGAACGCATCAATGCGTTCGAAAACGAAGTCGTCGACTTCTTTAACCAAGCGTTCTACCTGTGTTCTTTGGCCTAGACGGCCTGGACACTGCCAACAAGAGTGGGCGGCATAGGGCCACCCGCCAGACAACTAAGGAGATTCTTGTGGCAACTCAGAAATTCACCGGTGTTATTCCTCCCGTCGTTGTTCCCGATACCGAAGATCACCAGCTCGACGTTGCCTCCTTTGAGCGCAGCATCAACCGCATGATCGACGCCGGCGTCGATGGCCTGTTCTTCCTGGGCTCTTCGGGTGAGGTCGTTTTCTCCACCGACGAGCGTCGTCGACAGATCATCGCCGAGGCCGTTCGAATCGTCGACCACCGCGTTCCTGTTCTGGTCGGCATCATCGATACCGAGACCGAGCGCATGATTGAGCACGGTAAGGTTGCTCAGGAGCTGGGCGCCGATGCACTCGTTGCCACCTGCCCGTTCTATGCCCTGCAGGGCATGACCGAGGTCGAGGAGCATTTCCGCATCCTGCACGAGGAGCTCGACCTGCCCATCTTTGCCTATGACATTCCCGTGTGCGTTCACACCAAGCTCCCCTGGAAGCTCCTTGCAAAGCTCGGCGCCGAGGGCGTCCTTGCTGGCGTCAAGGATTCCTCGGGTGACGACGTCTCGTTCCGCTACCTCGTTCAGGAGAACGAGAAGAACGGCCATCCGATGAGCATCCTCACCGGCCATGAGGTCGTCGTCGACGGTGCCTACCTTGGTGGCGCCGACGGCTCTGTCCCGGGTCTCGCCAACGTTGAGCCCGAGGGCTACGTGCGTCAGTGGAAGGCCGCCCAGGCTGGTGACTGGGCTACCGTCAAAGCCGAGCAGGATCGCCTCAATGAGATTTCGCACATCTGGGACGTCACCTCGGGCGTCCAGGGCTATGCCGGTGGCGTTGGCGCCTTCAAGACCGCTATGAACCTCATGGGCATTTTCGACAGCCCGACCATGCCGCGCCCGGTGAAGGCCATGACCGGCGAGAACGTCGAGGCGATTAGGAAGGTCCTGCAGGACAACGGTCTCCTGTAAAGCTTTCCCGGGCACCCGATCTTGGGGCTCAAGCGATCGAGCGTGACCCATTAGGTCAATGCCCGACCGCTTTCACCCCAACCCCGGGCACTCGGGAAGCCTTTAGCAAGCTGCGGCGATAACACCGCCTTTATTTCCTGTAGTTGTTTTTATCTCCTAGGGAGAGCGACATGGAGAACAAGTACATCTGCTCCGTTGATATCGGTGGCACCAAGATTGCGACCGCCATTATGGAATATCCGGCTGATGGCGGCGTGCCCCATCCCGTATTTGAGGCTGAGGTTCCCACCGAGGCCCAAGAGGGCGGTGAGGCCGTCTTCCAGCGTATCGAGGCGTCCATCAAGGCCGCTCTCGAGGCGAATCCCGATGTCGAGGTCCTTGGCGTCGGTATCGGTGCCGCTGGCGTCGTCGATCCCAAGACGGGCGCCATCGCGTATGCCAACGAGATCATGCCCGGCTGGTCCGGCGTTCAGTTGGGGCCGCGTCTGCGCGAGGACCTCGGTCTTCCCGTTGCCGTTGTAGGCGACGTGCAGGCTCATGCTCTGGGTGAGGCCCATTGGGGCGTCGGCAAGGGCAAGTTCTCCGTCTTGTGTCTGGGCATCGGTACGGGTATCGGAGGCGCATATGTCGAGAACGGCCGCGTGATGCAGGGCTTCCATGGTGCTGCCGGCCATATGGGCCACATCGAGTGCTCGGCTGCCGCCGGCATTCCCTGCGCCTGCGGGCGTTCCGGCCATCTGGAGTCGGTGGCTTCGGGTACGTCGATTGGGCGCATGTACGACGAGCGCTTCGGTCGCGTTGACCCCAGCCGTCCCTCGGTTGGCCGCGACGTGAACGACCTGTGCCGCGCGGGTGACGCAAAGGCGACCGAGGTCATCCACGATGCCGGCTTTGCATTGGGCGCTAGCTTGGGCTCGCTCGCCAACATTCTGGATCCAGAGGTCATCGTGCTTTCGGGTGGCGTAATTCACCAGGGACCCGATTGGCGTTCGCAGACGTGGAAGGATTCGGTACACGAGGGCTATGCCAGCCAAGCGCTCGATCCGCTTCAGGACACGCCGATCCTCATCGGTTCTCTGGAGGGCGACGCACCGCTTATCGGTGCCGCCGAGCATCTTCTTGCCTCGTTAAAGTAAACGTATCTGCTGTAGGAGCCTCCCGAGACGACACGCCTCGGGAGGCTGTTCTGAGAAAGGTTATAGCCTTATGACCGTCGATCCTTTAATTCAATCCCTGAAGGGTAAGCTCATCGTGAGCGTTCAGGCGTATATGGGCGAGCCGCTTCGTACGCCCGAGACCATGGCTCAAATGTCTCGCGCTTGCGAACTCGGTGGCGCCGCCGCCATTCGTTGCCAGGGCCTTGCCGACATTGCTGCCATTAAGGGTCGTTGTGAGGTTCCTGTTATCGGCCTGTGGAAGGATGGACACGAGGGCGTTTACATCACGCCGACGCTGCGTCACGCCCGCGCCTGCGTTGCTGCCGGTGCTGACATCGTGGCGATTGACGCCACCGATCGTCCGCGCCCCGATGGCAAGTCGCTCGAGGACACTTTTCGTCCGCTGCACGAGGAGGGCGTGCTTCTGATGGCGGACTGCGCCACGATCGAGGATATCCGCCGCGCGGTCGACATGGGCTTCGATTTGGTTTCCACTACGCTTTCGCATGGCGTCGCCGCCATCGATTGCACCATGGCAGACGGCCCCGACCTGCCGCTTTTGCGCCAGGCAACCGGGGAGTTCCCCGGTCTTCCCATTATTTGCGAGGGTCGTGTGCATACGCCCGAGGAGGCTCGCGCCGCGATTGACGCCGGCGCCTGGGCCGTTGTCGTTGGCACTGCCATTACGCACCCCACAAGTATTACGAGTTGGTTCAAGGCTGCGCTTGAGGCGTAAGACGGGCCTCGTATCCGCTTGGGGCGGTATACTCAACTAAGGCAATTGATCGCGCGGGATCCGCTGGCCGGGTCCTGCGCTTATTTTAGGAGGCAGCACATGCAAAAGGGAGATGCCATGGATGCGGCGGAGCGCACGGAGCGCATTCCCGATATCGTCATCATCACCGGAATGTCCGGATCGGGCCGAACGCAAGCCATGCATGTGTTTGAGGACATGGGCTATTTTTGTATCGACAACCTGCCTCCGCGCCTGATTGCGCAGCTCGCAGAGCTTGTTGGCATCAATACGGGTGTGGGTAGACATCTTGCTGTTACCTGTGACCTTCGCAGCCAAGGCCTGTTTGATGAGCTGCTTGACGCCGTTGCCGCCTTGGAAGAGCGCGAGATGAGCTGTGACATTGTGTTTCTCGATGCATCTGATGAGGTGCTGATTCGCCGCTACAGCGAAAACCGCCGCCGCCATCCCATTGCGAAGCCGGGGGAGACCACGGCCGACGCCATCCAGCGCGAGCGTTTACAACTCCAGGGCGTGCGCGACCGAGCCGATATGATCATCGATACGAGCCGCCTTCGTACCTCTGCTTTACGCAATAAGCTGCGTGCGGCTTTTTCAGAGCTGTCCGACCAGCAGCTCATGGACGTCCACGTCTTCTCATTTGGCTTTAAGCATGGTATGCCCGTCGAGGCAGACATCATGATCGATGTTCGCTTCCTGCCTAATCCATTCTACGACCCCGAGATGCGCACGTTGACCGGCCTCGATAAGAAGGTCTCCGACTTTGTCCTGGACCATCCCAAGACGCAGGAGTTCTGGAAGGTTTGGACGCAGTTGCTCGATACGGTCATGCCGGGTTATATCGCGGAGGGCAAGCCGCAGCTTTCCATTGCCATCGGCTGTACGGGCGGCCAGCACCGCAGCGTTGCCATTGCAGAGGCTACGGCCCGATACCTGGAAGGTGCTCAGTATCACGTGAGCATTTCTCACCGCGACTTGTCGCGTGCCAATACGAAAGCATAGGTTTGAATGTCGTTTACCGCCGAGGTGCGTGACGAGCTCGCGCGCTGCGAACCCGAATGTGAATATTGCGATCTGTCGACACTTGCCGCTCTTACACGTGTGAGTGGCACGCTTTCGCTGGCGGGCTCTGGTCGGTACCGTTTGACGGTTGCGACCGAGACGGGTGCCGTTGCACGCACGATGATTACGCTGACGCACCGCATCCTCAAGCTCAAAACGGAGTTTACCGTTCGCAAGTCGGTCTTGCATAAGGTGCGAAACTATCTCATCACCTTGCCCGACCAGCCCGACCTCGATAAGGCTTTGGTTCTGCTGGGCATTCTCGACCGCAGGGGAGGGCTCGTCGCCGGTGTGCCGCGCCATATCGTCGCCCGGCCCTGCTGCAGGCTCGCCTACATTCGCGGCGCTTTGATTGCCGGCGGCTTTGTGGCAGACCCGCGTGGCGATTTTCACCTGGAGATTGCGGTGCAGGGCGAACAATACGCCAAGGGGCTTTGCGACCTGTTGGAGCAGGTCGGGGTTCATGCGCGTGTCAACGCCCGGCGAGGATCATATGCCGTGTACATCAAGAGCGCCGAGGAGATCGAGCATTTGCTCAAATTGATTGGTGCCAAGCGCAGCGTTGCCGAAATCGAGGAAGCCCGTGCGGTCAAGTTGGTGAAAAACGACGTAAATCGTCGCGTGAATGCTGAGCTGGCCAACCAGACGAGAAGCGCCGGCGCTGCCCAACATCAGCTCGCGCTTATCGAGGAGCTTGAGCGACGCGGCATGCGCGATGTGCTCCCGGATGCCTTGGCGGCCTTTTGTGACTTACGTGAGCGCTACCCCGATCTCTCACTGCGAGATTTGGGGGAGATGGCCGACCCTCCTTTGTCAAAGTCGGCCCTATATCACCGTGTTTTGCGTCTTGAAAAGCTCATTGAAGCGAACAGGTAGTTTAAAGCAGCAGTTTATATAGTACTTGAACTGCTGTTTTATGCTTTAAAACGTTTTAAAGCAAATTTGATTTTCAATTTCGAGCATTCTCGTGAAATTCAAGTCAAAAAAAAGGTATATTAGGCGAGTGGTTAGTTTGTGGGCCTCAACGGCGGGCGCTGTAGCTTGCGGGGGCCTTACGAAAGGAGACACAATGGCAGTAAAGGTTGCTATTAACGGCTTCGGTCGCATCGGTCGTCTGGCCTTCCGTCAGATGTTCGGTCATGAGGGCTCCGAGATCGTCGCTATCAACGACCTCACCTCTCCCGATATGCTCGCTTACCTGCTGAAGTACGACTCCACGCAGGGCAACTATGCTCGCGATCACGAGGTCGTCGCTGGCGAGGATTCCATCACCGTTGACGGCAAGGAGATCAAGATCTACAAGGAGGCCGACGCCAACAACCTGCCTTGGGGCGACCTCGACGTCGACGTCGTTCTCGAGTGCACTGGCTTCTACACCAGCAAGGCTAAGGCTCAGGCCCACATCAACGCTGGTGCCAAGAAGGTCGTCATCTCCGCTCCGGCCGGCAGCGATCTGCCCACCATCGTGTACAACGTCAACCATGAGACGCTGACCGCTGAGGACAACATCATCTCCGCTGCTTCCTGCACCACCAACTGCCTCGCCCCGATGGCCAAGGGTCTGAACGACTTCGCTCCCATCGTGTCCGGCATCATGACCACCATTCACGCCTGGACTGGCGACCAGATGCCGCTCGACGGCCCGCAGCGCAAGGGCAACAAGCGTCGTAGCCGCGCCTGCGCCGTCAACATCGTCCCCAACACCACCGGTGCTGCCAAGGCTATCGGCCTGGTTCTCCCCGAGCTCAACGGTAAGCTCATCGGTGCCGCCCAGCGCGTCCCGACGCCGACCGGCTCCCTCACCAACCTCTACGCTGTCGTTGACAAGAAGGTTACCGCCGACGAGGTCAACGCCGCTATGAAGGCCTACGCTGCCACCATCTCCGAGACCTTCGCTTACAACGAGGACGACATCGTCTCCACCGATATCATCGGCGAGACCCATGGCTCCATCTTCGACGCCACTCAGACCATGTGCTCTGACCTCGGCAACGGCCAGACCCTCGTTCAGGTTACCTCTTGGTACGACAACGAGAACTCCTACACCTCTCAGATGGTCCGCACCATCAAGTACTTCGAGAAGTTCGTTGCTTAATTTGGCTTTTAGCGAATAGCTCGTTGAGCGTCTAAAAAAGGGCGCGGCCTTATAGGGCTTACACCCTAAGGTCGCGCCCTTTTTATAAGAAATCGTCTGCCGTAATGGGAGGCAGACACGTACGAAAGGTAGAAGCAAACATGGCCTTTACCAAGAAGACCGTCCGCGACATCGATGTCGACGGCAAGCGCGTTCTCGTCCGCGTTGACTTCAACGTGCCTATCAAGGATGGCGTCGTTGGCGACACCACCCGTATCAAGGCTGCCCTGCCCACCATCAACTATCTCGTTGAGCACAATGCTCGCGTTATCCTCATGAGCCACCTTGGCCGTCCCGAGGGCACCGGCTTCCAGCCCGAGCTTTCCCTCGAGCCCGTCGCCAAGAAGCTCGCCGAGCTCTCTGGTCTCGATGTTGCTTTTGTCGCCGACACTTATGGCGAGAAGGCCGCCGAGGCCGTCGCCGCCGTCGAGCCGGGCAAGGTCCTCGTTCTCGAGAACGTCCGTTTTGACAAGCGTGAGAAGAAGAACGATCCCGAGATCGCCAAGACCCTCGCTTCCTATGGCGACGTCTTCGTCCTCGACGCCTTCGGTACCGCTCACCGCGCCCAGGGTTCCGTCGTGGGTCCCGCCGCTTACCTGCCCGCAGTCGCTGGCTTCCTTCTGGAGAAGGAGGTCGACACGCTGACCGGTATCTTCGCCGAACCCGAGCGTCCCTTCGTCGCCATCGTCGGCGGTTCCAAGGTTTCCTCCAAGATCGGCGTTCTCGATCACCTTATCGACTCCGCCGACACCCTGATTATCGGTGGCGGCATGGCCTATACCTTCTTCCTGGCTCAGGGCATGACCGTCGGTCAGTCCCTCAAGGAAGAGGACTGGGTCGAGCGCGCTGGCGAGATGCTCAAGAAGGCCGAGGAGAAGGGCGTCAAGATCCTGCTCCCCATCGACAACCGTGTTGCCGACCACTTTGGCGAGGACGCTGTCCCCGAGGTTGTCGCTTCCGACGCTATCCCCGACGACCGTGAGGGCATGGACATCGGCCCCAAGACCGAGGAGCTCTACGCCGAGGCCGTCAAGGGCGCCAAGACCGTATTCTGGAATGGCCCCATGGGCGTCTTTGAGTTCGACAACTTCGCTCACGGCACCCAGGCTATCGCCGAGGCTGTCGCCGAGGCTGATTGCACCTCGATCATCGGTGGTGGCGATTCCGTCGCAGCCGTCAACAAGTTTAACCTGGCCGACAAGATGAGCTGGATCTCCACCGGCGGTGGCGCTTCCATGGAGCTCGTCGAGGGTAAGGCCCTGCCCGGAGTGGAGGCGCTTCTCGATGCCTAATCGCACCCTTCTTATCGCTGGTAACTGGAAGATGAACAACGACGTCGCCGAGGCTGCCAAGCTCGCCGACGAGCTGGCCCAGGCTCTGCCCGAGGTTCCGGCTGGCGTCGAGGTGCTCGTCTGCCCTCCGACCATCGACATTACTACGGTTCATGACCGCATTCAGGCTGCCCCCATCGCCCTCGGTGCACAGAACGTGTACTGGGAGGCCAAGGGTGCCTACACCGGTGAGTCCTCTTGCGACATGCTCAAGTCCGCTGGCTGCACCTACTGCATCATCGGCCACTCCGAGCGTCGTGACTACTTCCACGAGACCGATGAGGACCAGAACAAGAAGGCTAAGGCTCTCGTTGCCGCCGGTCTTGTTCCCGTCTTCTGCTGCGGTGAGTCACTTGAGGTTCGCGAGGCCGGCACCTATGTCGAGCATGTCGTGAACCAGGTCAAGGCTGGTCTCGAGGGTCTTGAGATCACCTGCCCCAAGCAGGTCGTCGTCGCCTACGAGCCCATCTGGGCCATCGGCACCGGCAAGACCGCTACCGCCGAGGACGCTCAGGAGGTCTGCGGCGCTATCCGTGAGACCCTCAAGGAGATGTTCGGCGAGGAGCTCGCCAACGGCATCCGCGTTCTTTATGGTGGCTCCGCCAAGCCCGCCAACATCGCTGAGCTTGTTGCCAAGCCCGACGTTGACGGCGCCCTCGTGGGCGGCGCTTCGCTCAAGGCTGCCGACTTCGCCTCTATGGTCGTCAAGGCAGGCGAGTAGGGCATATGGCACAGCGTCATCTTCCTGCACTCCTAATCATCATGGATGGCTGCGGCTTGGCTCCGGCCGACGGCGAGAACGCCGTCGCTGCCGCCAAGACGCCCTTCCTCGATAGCCTGTATGAGAAGTATCCTCACACCACGCTCGGTGCTTCGGGCGAGGACGTGGGCCTTCCCGACGGCCAGATGGGCAACTCCGAGGTGGGTCACCTCAACATCGGTGCCGGCCGCATCGTGTTTCAGGAGCTTTCGCGCATCAACAACGCCATCAAGGACGGCTCCATCGCCAAGAACGAGGTTTTCGTCAAGGCTATGGATGACGTCAAGGCCGAGGGCAAGACCCTGCACCTCATGGGCCTTATGAGCCCCGGCGGTGTTCATTCTCACATGAACCATGTCGAGGCCCTGGTCAAGATGGCTGCCCAGTATGGCATTAAGACCGTTCGCGTTCACGCCTTTATGGATGGCCGCGACGTCGATCCGCAGTCCGGTGCCGGCTACATGAGCGAGTTCTGCGCCTTCCTGGCCAAGATCTCCGAGGAGACTGGTTGCGACGCTCGCGTTGCTACCGTCTCGGGCCGTTATTGGGCCATGGACCGCGACAACCGTTGGGAGCGCATCGAGCGCGCCTACGACGTCATGGTCAATGCGTCCGATGCCGATACCGACCCCGTTGCCGGTATCAAGGCCTACTACGAGAAGGATCCGCGCGGCGATGAGTTCGTTGAGCCGTTCGCTGCCCACAACGAGGGCATCCACGAGGGCGACGCGGCCATCTTCTTCAACTTCCGTCCCGACCGCGCTCGTCAGATGACCCGCGTGTTCACGGACAAGGAGTTCGACGGCTTTGAGCGCGAGCAGATCAAGCTCTCGCACTTTGTGACGATGACCGAATACGATCCGACGTTTGACGTCGAGGTCGCCTTCCCCAAGACGTTCCCCGAGAACGTTCTGGCCGACGTAATCGCAGCCAATGGCCTGAAGCAGCTGCACACCGCCGAGACCGAGAAGTACGCCCACGTGACGTTCTTCCTTAACGGCGGCATCGAGGAGCCCAAGGAGGGCGAGGAGCGCGTGCTCGTCGCTTCCCCCAAGGTTGCTACCTACGATTTGCAGCCCGAGATGAGCGCTCCCGAGGTTACCGAGAAGCTCGTCGCTGCCATCAACGAGGACCGCGCTGATTTCTACATCGTGAACTTCGCGAACTGCGACATGGTTGGTCACACCGGTGTCTTCGACGCGGCCGTTAAGGCCGTCGAGGCTGTTGACGATGCCCTGTCCAAGGTTGTCCCGGCGATTCTCGCTAAGGGCGGCTTTGCGCTGATTACCGCCGACCACGGCAACGCCGATCACATGTTTGACGTTGCTTCCGACGGTTCCAAGCATCCGTTTACGGCTCACACCACCAACCGCGTGCCGTTCATCATCGTTGATGAGAAGGCACAGCTCACCGGTATCGAGGACGGTCGACTTTCCGATATCGCCCCGACTATGCTCACCATGGCTGGTCTGGAGCCTTCCGCCGAGATGACGGGCCGCGTGCTCGCGACCGAGGCCTAAGAGAAAACGCCAAGCGTTTCTTTGCAAGGGGGTTGACCATATTCGGGCAACCCCCCTTTTTTTGGTATTTTTGCCATTTCTACCTCGTCCCCAAATGGCAGGTGGGGAGTGTCGGGGGTTGTGGTACAGTACTGGAGTTTGAATTGTTCTATTAAGGAGCTTCTCTATGGGTCCGTTTCAGATTCTGCTGTTTGTAGTTTGGGCTGTCTCTGCCGTGGCGCTGACGATTCTCGTCCTGATGCATTCCGGTAAGGGCACCGGCGTTTCGGATATGATCGCCAGCTCGCTGTATAACTCCAGCTCTGCCACGGGCGTTATGGAGCAGAACCTTGACCGCCTGACCGTCATCATGGCTGTCGTGTTTGCCGTGTGCGTCGTGCTGTGCATGTTCTTCTTCCCGCAGGGCATCGTGGGCTACTAAGCACGAGCCGCATAAAATAATTGAAAAGGGTTCCGCAAGTGCGGGACCCTTTTTGTTTACATATTTGTAACAGAGTCAGAATATCACCACATACTGCGCCCAACTAAAGAAATTCTCGACCGTTAACCGGAATTAGCCCCAAACCGTGCATAAAATGCGCTACTGTATTGAAAACGTTGGCCTGTTGTGCATAACCAGCCATAGCAACGGGCGGCGTTTCGATAGTTCGGATCGGATTGTCTCGACATATGTCCGACTGAACATTTCTTTGTCCTATCTCATAAGGAGGATGGCATGGCTGATTCTATGTTCCACCAGCCCGTTATGGGTCGTCGCGCCTTTGTCGGCGGTACCCTTGCTGCGAGCTCCATGGCTTTTCTTGCCGCATGCGGCAAGAAGGGCGGCGACGCTTCCGGTTCTGAGTCCGGTTCGACGCTGAACTTCTACATCAATAACCCGGTCTGCATCGACCCCTACAATGTCCAGGAGGACCAGGGCACTCAGGTCGAGTACCAGCTCTTTGACGCTCTGACCTCTTATGACGCCGAGAAGGGCGAGATCGTTCCGCTGGCTTGCGAGTCCTTCGAGGCCAACGACGACGCCACCGAGTTTACCTTCAAGATCAAGAAGGCCAAGTTCCACAACGGTGATGACGTTACCTCCAAGTCCTTCAAGCTCGGTTGGGAGCGTCTGGTCAGCACCAAGTCCGCTGTCGCTCAAGAGTATGGTCCTTCCGAGGTCTCCTATCACCTTTCCATGGTCGAGGGCTATGACGATCTGCTTGCCGGTAACACTACTGAGCTCAGCGGTGTTACCTGCCCTGACGATGAGACCCTCGTCGTCAAGCTGACTTCCGCTTACGCCGACTTCCCCTTCGTCGCCTCTCATCCGGCTCTGTCCCCGGTTCCCGAGTGCGCCGAGTCCGATGTCAAGAGCTTCTACCTTGCCCCGATCGGTAACGGCCCGTTCATGATGGACGGCAAGTGGGAGGATGGTCAGGAGATCAACCTCAAGAAGTTCGACGATTACTATGGCGACAAGGCCAAGATCGATGGCATCCACTTCCAGGTCATCAAGGACGTGGAGACCGCTTACAAGGAGTTCCAGGCCGGTAACCTTGACATCTGCGACGTTCCCGTTGCCCAGATCGACGCCGCCAAGAAGGATCGCGGCGAGTCCAAGGACGGCTACACCATGGGCGACGGCGAGCGCATGCTGCTCGGTGCCGAGCCTTCCACCTACTACCTGACCTGCAACACCACGGCCGAGCCGTTCAACAACGCCGATCTGCGCAGGGGTATCTCCCTGGCCATCAACCGTGAGGCCATCTGCAAGACCATCTTCAAGGGTACCCGCACCCCCGCTGACGGCATTGTTCCTCCGGGCATCGATGGCTACAAGGAGGGCGCATGGGAGTTCTGCGCCTACGACGTCGACAAGGCTAACGAGTACCTCGACAAGGTTGCTCCCGCTGACGCCAACGGCGATCGTGGCATTAACGTGACTCTGTCCTACAACCAGGACGGTGGCCACAAGGAGATCATGGAGTCCATCATCGGTGACCTTGCCAAGGTTGGCGTTACCGCCGTCTCCGATACCCCCGAGTGGTCTGCCCTGCTCGAGCAGTACCAGAACCTCAACTATCAGTTCGGTCGTCTGGGCTGGATTGCCGACTACCCGATCATGGACAACTTCCTGTATCCGCTGTTCCACTCCGACTCCCTCGGTGGCGACAACCGTTCTGGTTACAACAACCCCGAGTTCGACGCCAAGGTCGACGAGGCCCGTACCACGATTGACGACGAAGAGCGCGTCGCTAAGATGCAGGAGGCCGACGCAATGGTCGCTGCTGACTGCCCGGTCATCCCGCTGATGTTCTACACGCACACCATCGCCGGCTCCGATCGCATCAAGTACCTCTATGTCGATCCGCAGAAGCACGCCGATCTGGGTACCGCTGAGCTCGCCTAAGAGTTTTGCAGCTTCCGTGAGGGTCAAGTATTTACGTAGACCTCATGGGAAACATACAGTTCTCCCTAACCTGGGGTAAACTGGCTGATGGTAATTTTGGGATGCCGGTCTGGCGATCGGCATCCCATTTAAGTTAATCCCTAGATAGGGGAGTGGTATGGGTAAGTACATCGTTAAACGTGTGCTTCAGTTCATCCCGGTATTTTTGGGCGTTACGCTGATTCTGTTCGCCCTCCAGAATATCGTGCCGGGAGATCCGATCAAGCTGATCGGTGGAGACAAGGCTCTGTCCCCCGAGGTGGAGCTTCAGCTTCGCGTCCGCTATCACCTGGTCCAATCGGACGAGGACGGCAACGCGATCCTTGACGAGAACGGCGACCCCGTTCAAACGTCGCTCGTGGACCGTTACTTGTATTACATGAACGGCCTGCTTCATGGCGATCTGGGTAATTCCTATCAGCGCAAGCTGCCGGTTACGGAAATCTTTGCCCAGAAGTATCCGTATACGGTCAAACTTGCCGCGTGCGCCATCGTACTCGAGGCAATCATGGGTATCGGTGCGGGTATCATTTCGGCGGTAAAGCGTTATTCCTTCTGGGATATTTTGGTAACGCTCACCACGTCGATCCTCGTTGCCGTCCCGGCCTTCTGGCTCGGTATGTTGCTGCAGCTGTTCTTTGGCGTCATTCTTAAGGACGCCACGGGCGGTGCATTCTCCATGCCGATCTCGGGTGCCGGTGGTTCCAGTTCTCAGTATCAGGATTGGATGCACTATGTGCTTCCGACCATTACGCTGGCTTCGGTTTCGACCGCTTATGCCGCCCGCATTATGCGCTCGCAGCTGCTTGACGTCATGAGCCAGGATTACATCCGTACGGCAAAGGCCAAGGGTCTCTCCAATCGCGCGATCATCATCAAGCATGCGCTTAAGAATGCACTCATCCCCGTCGTTACCTATATTGGTGTCGACTTTGGTGCCATGCTTTCGGGCGCCATCCTGACCGAGACGGTTTTTAACTGGCCCGGTATCGGCTATGAGGTCTATCGCGCCATTAGCATGCGTGACTGGCCCATCGTTATGGGCGGCGTTACGCTCATCGTCGTCGTCGTCATGGTGATCAACCTGCTCGTCGACATTAGCTATGCATTCCTCGACCCGCGCATCCGCCTTGGCGGTCCGTCGGATAAGGCCTAAGGGAGGTACGTCTCATGCAGGAAACTGATTCTCAGTCTCAGGAGCAGGCTACCGCCACCATGGCCGCATCTGCTCCCGCCAAGTCTCGCACGCTGTGGGGCGACGCTTTTAAGCGTCTTCGTAAGAACAAGCTCGCCGTTATCGGTGTCTGCTGGATCATTATCGTCGTTGTGGTTGCCTTGACCGCAGATCTGTGGGCTAAGCCCTGGCTCGGTTCGCCGACGGCTTCCGATTCGACCACCATGGCCGAGACGTCGCTGCTGGCTCCGTGTGCAGAGCACCCGTTTGGCACCGACTCCCTTGGCCGTGACATTCTCGTCCGCGTTATCTACGGTGCACGCGTTTCGCTGTCCGTCGGCATTATGGCCACTGCGATCTCCACGGTGATTGGTCTGGTTATGGGCGCTCTGGCCGGTTTCTACGGCGGCATCTGGGATACGATCATCATGCGCTGTGCGGACATCTTCCTTGCGTTCCCGTACGTGCTGTTCGTTGTCGCCATGATCGCCGTTATCGGCCGTGGTCTTCAGAACGTCTTTATCGCCATCGGTATTCTTGGCTGGCCTTCGATTGCGCGCGTCTTCCGATCCGCGATCTTGACGGTCAAGGAAAACGACTATGTTGACGCTGCGCGCGCGATGGGTGCATCTGATGTTCGTATCATCGTGCGTCACATCTTCCCGAACTCCGTTGCCTCCATCGTGGTCTACGCGACTATGAACATTGGTGGCGCCATTCTGACCGAGTCCGCTCTGTCCTTCCTCGGCATGGGCGTTATTCCGCCTACGCCTTCGTGGGGCTCCATGATTCAGGACGGTCAGCAGTATCTTCTGACTGCTCCCTGGATGATGATCATGCCCGGTCTGGCAATTCTCTCGACGGTGCTCGCCTTCACCCTGCTGGGTGACGGTCTGCGCGACGCCCTCGACGTCAAGATGAAGGACGCATAAGGATGAAGAAGAACAAGAACTATGTGGACCTGAAGGACCAGCCGGTTCCCGAGGGCCAGCATCTGCTCGAGGTTGATGACCTTAAGATGTATTTCCACACCGAGGATGGCGTCGTTCGCGCTGTCGATGGTGTGTCCTACACGCTCGATCGTGGCGAGACCCTGGGTGTCGTCGGTGAGTCCGGCTCCGGTAAGTCCGTGACCGCCATGACCATCATGGGTCTTATCTCGATGCCTCCGGGAAAGATTGAGGGCGGTGACGTTCGCTATCGCGGTCGTTCTATCCTCGAGATGACCGAGGAAGAGATGCAGCACATTCGTGGCAACGATATCGCGATGATCTTCCAGGACCCTATGACCTCCTTGAACCCGGTCTATAAGATTGGCAAGCAGGTGGGTGAGGGCCTTCGTCTGCACCGTGGCTACTCCAAGCAGGAGGCGCTCAAGCGCGCCACCGAGCTTTTGGACCTCGTTGGCATTCCCGAGCCCGAGAAACGCGTCAATGAGTATCCGCACCAGTTTTCTGGTGGTATGCGCCAGCGCGTCATGATTGCCATGGCCCTTGCCTGCGATCCCGATATTCTGATTGCCGACGAGCCCACGACTGCCCTGGACGTTACCATTCAGGCTCAGATTATTGAGCTTATGCAGGAAATGCAGGAGAAGAACGGCAACGCCATCATCATGATTACCCATGACCTGGGTGTTGTCGCCGATATGGCCGACAAGATCATGGTTATGTACGCCGGCCGTCCCGTCGAGTTCGGTACTGCTGAGGAAATCTTCTACGAGAGCCGTCACCCCTATACCTGGGGCCTGATTCGCTCCATCCCGGAGCAGGCCATCGATGAGAAGAAGCCGCTTACGCCGATTCACGGCAACCCGCCTTCGCTCATGAACCTGCCCGAGGGTTGCGTGTTCTCGCCTCGTTGCCCCTTTGCGACCGATAAGTGCCGCAAGCAGCGCCCCGAGCGTTTTGTCACCGAGTCCGGCCACTATTCTGCGTGTCATTATTCCGGTGACCCCGAGTTCCTCAAGAACGCCCCTGAGACGTCCCGCACGCGTAAGGATTCCAAGAAGGGAGGCGAGGCGTAAATGGCAGACAATAACGAGCGCACTCCGCTACTGAAGGTCGAGCACCTCTCTAAGGAGTTCCCCGCAGAGTCCGGCATGTTCGCCAAGCGTTTTTCCAAGCGCGTCGTCTCTGCTGTAAACGACATCTCTTTTGAGATTTATCCTGGTGAGACCTTTGGTCTGGTTGGTGAGTCTGGTTGCGGTAAGTCCACTACGGGTCGCACCATCATGCGCCTGACCAAGCCGACCGCCGGTAAGGTGTTCTTCCAGGGTAAAGATGTTGCCGAAATGAGCAAGCATGAGATCAAGGATATGCGTCGCGAGATGCAGTTTATCTTCCAGGATCCTTATGCCTCGCTGAATCCTCGCATGACCATCGGCGAGATCGTCTCCGAACCCATGACCATTCACGGCGTGGGAACCAAGGAGGAGCGCATTGAGCGCGTCCGCGAGCTTCTCGACGTTGTCGGACTGAACCCCGAGCACATCAACCGCTATCCTCATGAGTTCTCGGGTGGCCAGCGTCAGCGTGTCGGCATTGCCCGCGCCTTTGCGCTGAAGCCCAAGCTGATTATCTGTGACGAACCGGTATCCGCTCTGGATGTGTCCATTCAGGCCCAGGTTCTGAACCTGCTTAAGGAACTGCAGGACAAGTTTGGTACGGCGTATCTGTTTATCGCCCACGACCTGTCCGTCGTTCAGCACATCTCCGATCGCGTTGCCGTTATGTATCTGGGTAAGGTGGTGGAGGTTTCTGACTGGAAGACGCTCTATAGCGAGCCTCACCACCCGTATACGCAGTCGCTGCTGTCTGCCGTGCCGGTTCCCGATCCGGATATCCAAAAGTCCCGTAAGCGCATCATCCTTGCCGGCGATCCGCCGTCACCGCTGGATCCGCCGACTGGCTGCCGTTTCCACACGCGCTGCCCGATCGCGCAGGGCATCTGCTCCGAGAAGCTTCCCGAGTTTAGGGAAGTTGCTCCGGGCCACTGCTGCGCCTGCCACTTCGCCGAGCCGTTCCCGATCAAGGAATCGCACATCGACCTGTAGTCGGTTGTTATCGTTCGGGCCCGTGCTGGACTTAGTTTTCAGAACGTCCTCGACCATGGAAACCCCCTTATCCTGCTCCTTCGGAGCTGCGGATAAGGGGGTTTCCTGGTCTGCGGAATGTTCTGAAAACTAAGTCCAACACGGGCCCTGTGTTACCACTGCAGGGGGGGGGCGATTCCTTGATCGCTCACTTAATCTAATAAAAAATTGAGCGAGGCCGGAGCTTTAGCTCCGGCCTCCCCATAAAAGGGCTCGGCAAAGCCGAGCCACTAAATTAATATCAGCCCCCAGAACATGTTTGAGAACTGTGCATGAAGCATGTGCCCCTAGGGCAGGAATGAGGTTGCCTTCCAACGCATTCCGCAGGGGGCGGCATTATTTTGTAGCGCGAAGCGCAGATCAAAATAATGCCGCATGCCCGAGGACGCGTTGGAAGGCAACCTCATTCCTGCCCGAACAGGTCAGTCTACCTGCGCATTTTCAAATTCGTAAACTTTTTTGAAAAAAGTGCTTGCACAGTTCTCGAATCATAGGTTATTATCTTCCTCGTTGAAAGCGCGGGTCCAACAAAACGAACTGCGAATCAACAATATAGCATGTCGGAGTGGCGGAATTGGCAGACGCGCTAGCTTGAGGTGCTAGTGACCGCTTTTTGGTCATGCGGGTTCAAGTCCCGCCTCCGACACCATCGCATTTGAGAAGCCTCTTCGGAGGCTTTTTTGTTACCGATAGACGGTGAGGTTCACGATGGAAACGCTTGAGCG
This sequence comes from Collinsella sp. HCP28S3_G2, assembly GCF_052065125.1. Lineage (NCBI taxonomy): Bacteria > Bacillati > Actinomycetota > Coriobacteriia > Coriobacteriales > Coriobacteriaceae > Collinsella > Collinsella sp. HCP28S3_G2. The sequence goes on along the minus strand of NZ_JBQHUO010000013.1, from coordinate 8,221 downwards.
CAATGAGTGGGTTGACGTTGCCCAATTGGTCGATATTACGAGCGATGCTGTCATTATCTGCGAGCTCGACGGAACCATTTTGCATGTAAACAATCGCTTGCTCGACTTGATCTGCGAGGAACGTTCCGATGTGATCAACGGGGACGTTAAAGATCTCTTGTACTCGTCAGCATTTGAACGCGCGACAGAACATCGTCTTCCTTTTGAGACCAATGGTACCGAGAGCGAGCTGATGCTTAAGCTAAGTGACGGCTCCTTTATTCCCGTCCTAGTTTGTGCCGGCTCGGTTACGCCGCCTCGTATCTTTGGCCGCCGTGCGCCGCGTGTTCTCGTGGCGCTCCATAGTATCGAAGAGCAGTATTCGCATGACCGTCAGCTCAAGCGTGCGCTTTCGGAGCTCAGAGTGGCGAATAAGCGCCTCTCGGGCACGTTGTCGGTCATTATGAGCACGGTGGGCTCCGATGAGCTGCCTAGTTTGTTGGATACCGTTTTGAACCAGCTTGTAGGAACCCTCGATGCCTCGGGTGCTGCCATCTATTTTTCTGAGAGCGGCGGTTTTAAGCTTCGCGGTGTTTCCAAGGAGCTGTATGACAGCTACCTGCCCGAGTTTATGCCGTATGGTGCGGGTATCCCGACGTATGTGCTCCGTGAGTCTCGTGCCTGCCGCCTGTCGATTCAGCAGGACCTTGAGGGCGATAGGATTGCCTCGGGTATGTTCATGGACCTGGACAATCGTTCTAAGCACCTGCTACGCGTGCAAGATATGCCTCCATACCGCAGCGAGATATGTCTTCCCGTGTTTTATGGCACTCAGGTGCTCGGTGTGTTGGAGGTCGGTTGGAAACGTCCGCAGGCGCCGCTTGCCTATGATGTCAACGTGCTCGAGGTCATTTGCGATTATCTCTCCATCCAACTAGTCGGCATGGCATCGAGTCTGCGTTCACGTCGCACGGCAGAGCTTGGCCGTTCTCTCAACGTGCTGCGCGATGAGTTGTTTGCCTATCTCGATGATCCTATTGCCGCCTCGCGTGCGGTGTCGACCGAAATCTGCGCTGTGCTCAGTTGCCATTTCTGCCCCGTGGAGTATGATGCGGGCCTCGGAACCTATGTCATCGATTTTGAAGGCGGCAGTCGTGTGGCATTGCCGGGCGATCCGGAGTCACTCTTCTTTTCTGTCACGACGCCGGCGGCGCGCCTGGGGGCAATTTCCGATGGATTTGAGACATCGGTGCTGGGCGGGACGAGCGCCGACGACCTCAAGCACGTGCGCCTTACGCGCGTGGACGAATCCACGACTATGGGCGCATGGTTGAGAGCCCACGGCCTGCCGTGTCAGGGACTTTATGTCGATTCCGGTATCGAGGCGGGGCGCTGCCGCTCGGAGGCGGATGGTACGCGAAGCAACGATGCAATCGTGCCCGCTGATATCGCCAAGGGACCGACGAGGCGCGTTTTGCTGCTCCGTGATGGCAGCCAGGAGCCAATCGACGACCTTGAATACGACTACATGGTGCATTTGGCACACGACTTTGAGCTGATCTATGAGGGCGAGTCTCAAAAGCGTGAAGAGCGTCATATCGCTCAGACGCTTCAGATTGGCATGAGAAATTCGCTAGGCGACGTTCCGGGCATCGCAACCGATTCGGTATACCTGTCGGCAACGAATTCGGCGTTGGTTGGTGGTGACTTCTATACGCTTGTCCGTCTTCCCGACGATTGCGCCGTTATGATATTGGGCGATGTCTCCGGCAAAGGAATTGAGGCGGCGTCGATGTCGGCGCTCGTCAAGACGGCGTTGACGGCTTATGCCTGGGAGGGTGCGGGACCCGCTCGCATGGCCCGCTCGCTCAATAGCATGCTCATGGGCTTTTCGAGGGTCGAGACGTTTGTGACGGCGTTTATCGCCAAGATTGATCTTAAAGCGGGCCGCGCTACCTATTGCTCTGCGGGACATCCTCCCACTATGGTCATTAGGCCGTCGTCGACGCCGCATGGCGGAGGAGAGACCTGCGGGGGAGAAGTGGAGCTCCTTGGGTGCCAATCGGGCGTGATCGGTGCCTTTGAGAGCATGGTGTACGAGACGGGCGTGTTTACGTTCGATCCTGGTGACATGCTGTTTATGTATACCGACGGAACGATCGAAGCGCGCGACCGCTCGGGTGCTTTCTTTGGCGAGCAACGCCTGCGCGACCTTCTACTCTCTGTTTCGGGTGAGGGCGTATCGGGCATCTGCGGTAAGGTCTTGGGCGAGCTTGACCGCTTTACCGACTCGGCGCTGGACGATGACATTGCATTGGTGTCCCTTGAGTTTTTACGGGGTCGATCGTAGGTCGCGACGTTGGGCATACAGAATCCTAACGGTTGCAGAAAAGTTTGCATCGAGCGAGCTCTTTTGGGGAACCATGGTCGCATGAATGAGTGGAATGACATAGCGGTTTTGGCGCCACCGGGCGATATCGATATCGCCTCGGTGCCCGAGCTGCGCCGAAGGTTGGATAATTTAATCGACCGGGGCGTGCGCCGTGTTGTCATCAATTGCCAGACCGTGGGTTTTATCGACTCGACGGGTTTGGCGTTTTTGCTTACGCGTGCCAGAGAGCTTATGAGACGAGAAGGGCTGCTTTCGCTTGTTAACGCCTCCGATGAGGTCGTTCGCTTTTTGGAGATTGCCCGACTTGTCGACATCCTTCATGTTGCGGGTCCGGTGCGGGAGTCGATTCCCGCCATTCCGGTGGGGGAGTTGCCGCGATGGAGCAAGAGCGTCAAGGTGCAGCGAGGCATCGAGAATCTCCCGTATTATCGGCACCGTGTGGCCGAGATTCTCGAATCGCTTCCCCTGAGGCGTGATGAGCGCTATGACGTCGCATTAGCGTTGGGGGAGGCATTGGGTAACGCATATGACCATGCGGGCGGTGTTGGCTGCATCCTGACGATTCAGGCCTATGGGGACCGTGTTGTGCTTGAGGTGCTTGATCGAGGTTCTGGCTATTCTATCGATGGGGCGAGCGAACCTATGGCATCCGAGGAACGCGGACGCGGTATCAAGCTTATGCGCATGCTCGTCGATAATGTGGAGGTTGCCCGTCGCACGGATGGTGCCGGCACACGCGTTCGGATGGTGAAGCTGTTTGGCTCGGCATTGGAATCGTGCGCTTAGCGCCTTGGATCGACATGATTTCCCTGCGTAAACTTGCTTTGGGCAACTTTTTTGAAAAAAGTACTTGCGTCTTTTGGATAACTCGCGTAAATTAATAACCCGCAAGCGGACATGGCTCAGTTGGTAGAGCACAACCTTGCCAAGGTTGGGGTCGCGGGTTCGAGCCCCGTTGTCCGCTCCATTGCATTTCCGGACCGTTCTTAACGGTCCTTTTTCGGCGAAGTGGCCAAGTGGTAAGGCAGAGGCCTGCAAAGCCTTTACCCCCGGTTCGAATCCGGGCTTCGCCTCCAGGCAACATCCGGGCGCTCCGGCGCCCGTTTTGTTTTACATATGCGGACATGGCTCAGTTGGTAGAGCACAACCTTGCCAAGGTTGGGGTCGCGGGTTCGAGCCCCGTTGTCCGCTCCAAGCACAACAGCCCGACTACCACGGTAGCCGGGCTTTTTCGTACCCATTGCAGAGGCTCGAACCCGAGAGGGAGCGAGCGTCTTGGGGCGTGGCTGTGGCGTTGTTTGCCGCGAATAACAGCTTTGGGCGATATCGCGGGCATTACCCAGCAGATGGACTATCTTGAGCGGCTGGGCATCGAGGCCATCTGGCTGAGCCCGTTTTACCCATCGCCTCTTGTCGATGGTGGCTATGATGTGGCGGACTACTGCGATGTCGACCCACGTCTCGGCTCGCTTGACGACTTCGATGACATGGTCGCTGCGGCTCACGCACGCGGCATCAAGGTCATCGTCGACATCGTGCCCAATCATTCATCCAACCAGCACCCCTGGTTCAAAGCCGCTCTTGCCGCCGGCCCTGGATCGCCCGAGCGCGCCCGTTATATATTCCGCGATGGTCGCGGCGAACATGGCGAGCTGCCTCCCACCAATTGGAATGCCAACTTTGGCGGCCCCGCCTGGACGCGTGTTGCGGACGGTCAGTGGTAGCTGCATATGTTTACGCCCGAGCGGCCGGACTTTGTCTGGTCATGCCCCGAGGTTCATGCGTTCTTTTGCGACGTCCTGACGTTTTGGAGCGATCGAGGCGTTGATGGCTTTCGCATTGATGTGGCGCACGGTCTCGCCAAGGACCTCGACCGCGATGACCTCGACCGGTGGCATCTCGCCGAGGGCGATGACATGGTTGACGACGGCACCCATCCGCTGTGGGACCGCAACGAGGTCCACGAGATCTATCGCGCGTGGCGACGCGCTATGCCCTGCCGCAAATCAAGGCGACGCGCTACCACCAGATTGCGCCCGACTGGCTCTTACGCGACGGGTCGTCTTATGACGAGGACCGTGAACTCGGCGAGCGCCGCGCGCGGGCGGCCCTTTTGCTTGAGCTGGCGCTTCCGGGTTCGGCATACGTGTATCATGGTGAGGAGCTCGGCCTTTTTGAGGTGGCTGATGTCTTCGTGAGGTTCGCGAGGGCGTCGTAAAACTTTTCAAAAAAGTTCTTGCATAGGATGCGGGTATCACGTAAGATTAATCCCCGTAAGCGGACATGGCTCAGTTGGTAGAGCACAACCTTGCCAAGGTTGGGGTCGCGGGTTCGAGCCCCGTTGTCCGCTCCATTTGGGCGTTTAGCTCAGGGGGAGAGCGCTTCCCTGACACGGAAGAGGTCACAAGTTCAAATCTTGTAACGCCCACCAAATGTTCGCAGTCCAGAGGCTTTGCTTCTGGACTGTTTTGTTATAAACACACATAATATGCCGTCAAATTATCGACCTCGGTCGCTTTTTCACGTTGCATTTGCTGCCCAGCATAATTTGTCGTTATTGGCCTCTTGGTCTCGTGGGAGATGATTATTTTGATCATAACCGTGCACGTCGCCCGCGTTTCCATGGTTGACCCCCATGCAATCTTTTATGGTGATCGGTTTTGGCGAGATTGCCTTCCAGGGAGGATTCGGAACGATTGAAGGCCGTACGTTCTTCGCGCGCTGGGCGGGCCTTGTCACAAAGGGGTGGGCCTTTGTGGTTATCGCCGGCGTGCTGCTCGATCCCTTTACAGCGGCTCTCGGCCGCATGATAGCTCGCGAAGAGAACTAATAGCTCCTCGCCTATCGAATGCCGGCGGACGGAGTGCCGGGGCTGTAGTTTTCCGAGCGTTTGCAGCCCCGTCGCTCCGTCCGCCGGCATTCGACCGCAACATGTTGGTCAAGCATAATCTTTTGGATTCTTTTCGCGTGAGCGGCTTGGTTTTGGTAGGATTTGTCGGCGGCTTGACTAGGGGGTTTTATAACTGCCTTGCAGGTAGCCGCGTTGGTAACGTTTTACCGACTTGCCGAGAAACCCTCATAATTAATGTGTCTGTAAAATGACCAATTGCTTTGACCTGCTGAAACACTATATGTTGTGTTTGACCTAAAAAAAGAATACAGGATATAGAGGCGTCTTTGTCGTATGATAGATGGCGGACAGAGAACGAAGACCTTGTTCGTCCCATTTGGACACGCCTTTGAGCCGCTTGATCGGCCGCGAGGATTGTCCGCATGAGGACCTATGGTTTATCGAGAACACAGATTGCGCGACGGCGCCGCAAGACAGGGACAAGCCCTGCCAGGCATCGTTTGGCTCTGAAGCGCAATGGGATTACGACGCGAAAGAGGCAAGAGGATGAAGATCATCAAGCGCAGCGGCACCGAGGTTGCCTTTGACATCGATAAGATCGTCAATGCGATTCGCGCCGCCAACTTGGAGGTCGAGGAGGGCTCTCGTCTTACCGACCGCCAGGTGATCTACGCGGCGCAAAACGTCGCCGAGGCATGTGAGAAGGCCGGCCATACCGTATCGGTCGAGGAGATCCAGGATCTGGTCGAGGACGAGATCATGCGTCTCGACTGCTACGAGGTCGCTCGCCGCTACATCATCTATCGTTATGTTCAGAGCCTGAAGCGCCAAAAGAACACGACCGACGACAAGATCCTGTCGCTGATCGAGTGCAATAACGAAGAGGTTAAGCAGGAGAACTCCAATAAGAATCCGACCGTCAATTCCGTTCAGCGCGACTATATGGCCGGCGAGATTTCCAAGGACCTGACCCAACGCGTGCTGCTGCCCCAGGAGATCGTGGATGCCCATAATGAGGGCCTGATCCATTTCCACGATTCGGATTACTTTGCCCAGCACATGCACAACTGCGATCTGGTGAACCTGGAGGACATGCTCCAGAACGGCACCGTTATCTCGGGCACGCTGATCGAGAAGCCGCACAGCTTCTCGACCGCCTGCAACATCGCGACGCAGATTATCGCCCAGGTTGCTTCCTCCCAGTACGGCGGTCAGTCTATTTCGCTGACCCATCTCGCCCCGTTCGTTGAGGTGAGCCGTCAAAAGATTCGCGGCGAGGTTGCTCGCGAGCTTGAGGAGCTCGGTGTTTCGGCATCTGCCGAGAAGGTTCGCGAGGTCGTTGAGGAACGCCTGCGCGATGAGATTCGTCGCGGCGTCCAGACGATTCAGTATCAGGTCGTGACCCTTATGACCACGAATGGCCAGGCGCCGTTCGTGACGGTCTTTATGTATCTCAATGAGGCCCGTACGCCCCAGGAGAAGCACGACCTTGCCATGATTGTGGAGGAGACGCTTCGTCAACGCTATGAGGGCGTTAAGAACGAAGCCGGCGTGTGGATCACCCCGGCGTTTCCCAAGCTCATCTACGTGCTCGAGGACGATAACATCCGCGAGGATTCGCCGTACTTCTATCTGACCAAGCTCGCCGCCAAGTGCACCGCCAAGCGCATGGTGCCCGACTACATCTCCGAGAAGAAGATGCGCGAGCTCAAGCTGTCTAAGGGCGAGACCGCCGGCAACGGCGATTGCTATACCTGCATGGGTTGCCGCAGTTTCCTGACGCCCGACCGTTCGGGCAACGGCTTTAACAATGTCGCCAACGCTCTGAACTATGACCCGACCAAGCCTAAGTACTATGGTCGCTTTAACCAGGGTGTTGTGACCATCAACCTGCCCGATGTCGCGCTGAGCTCGCATCAGGACATGGACAAGTTCTGGAAGATCTTCGATGAGCGCCTTGAGCTGTGCCACCGTGCCCTGCTGTGCCGTCATGAGCGCCTGATGGGCACGCTTTCGGATGCTGCGCCGATTCTTTGGCAGTACGGTGCCTTGGCGCGCCTTAAGAAGGGCGAGACGATCGACAAGCTGCTCGTGGGCGGCTATTCCACCATTAGCCTGGGTTACGCCGGTCTGTATGAGTGCGTCAAGTACATGACGGGCCACAGCCACACCGAGAAGGAGGGCACGCCGTTTGCCATGGCCGTCATGCAGCACATGAACGACAAGTGCGCCGAGTGGAAGGCCGAAAGCGATATCGACTTCTCGCTGTACGGCACCCCGCTTGAGTCGACGACCTACAAGTTCGCCAAGTGCCTGCAGCGCCGTTTCGGCATTATCCCGGGCGTGACGGACAAGGGCTACATTACTAACAGCTATCACGTCCACGTGTCCGAGGAGATCGATGCCTTCGACAAGCTTAAGTTTGAGGGCATGTTCCAGCAGCTTTCGCCGGGCGGTGCTATCTCCTACGTTGAGGTTCCCAACATGCAGGACAACCTCAAGGCGGTCATTCGCGTAATGCAGTACATCTACGACAACATCATGTACGCCGAGCTCAACACCAAGAGCGATTACTGCCAGGTGTGCGGCTATGACGGCGAGATTCGCATTGTCGAGGACGATGGCAAACTGGTGTGGGAGTGCCCCAATTGCGGCAATCGTGACCAGGAGAAGATGAATGTCGCCCGTCGCACGTGCGGCTACATCGGTACCCAGTTCTGGAACCAGGGTCGAACCGAGGAGATCCGCGACCGCGTGCTGCATCTCTAATAACCACCCCAGGCTGCCCCGTAGCGAGGCCCCGGACCTTTAATCGCTATTTCGGACAGTCCTGGCTCACGACGGAGGCGCCACTGGCGCCTCCTGTTCGTGCGGAGCTCATATCGAGCAAAGGTCCGGGGCCTCGCTACGGGGCAGCCAAGTTGATGTAGCTGAGATGCAGCATGCGGTCTGCCCACTCCTCGAAGTTCTTGGCGGAAATAATTCGAGCTGCAGCTGCG